>JABDII010000233.1 GCA_013003805.1 Gemmatimonadales bacterium | reverse complement strand
CGGATAGGCCATGACGGCATCCTGAGCCACCAAGTGGGCACCGGCAAGATCCCCCGCTGCCAGGTGATCGTCGGCCTGGGCGGTGAGGGCCTCGATGCCGCCACCTGCACCATTGCCGGAATCGGTTGTGGCATCGTGAATGATGACGATTCCGGCCGACGCGAGACCGAAGATCGCTTTGGACACATCGAACTCGGGCTGGTGCAGCCGGTCGGCCACTTCGCGAACGGTGGCTGTCCCATCGATCGCGGCCAACACTTCCCACTCGAACGGAACCAGCTCCAGGCTCCCAGCCGCGTTCATTTGATCCGGATTAAACCCAGGGACGACGCCTTGATGGGGGATTTTCGTGACGATGCGGCCCCACTCATCGATTCGCCTCGCGGCTTCCATGAGTAGCGACTCAGGTGCAATGCGGAAGGTTGCCTCGGCCGGCGATTGCCCCGGCTCGCCTTCCTCGAAGCGAAAATAGCCTTCCGACCAGCTCATCAATTCGAAGATGACTTCTTCGACCTGGGCGCGAATGTTCCGATCGAGTGCTCGACGTGAGATGGCGCCGATTTCCACCAGGAGTTCTCCCAGGCGCTGATCAGGCCGGCTGGTTTGGAGGGTCCGCGCACGCACGACGGCTTCCTCGGACACCTTGCCGGTCCGGATCAGGAGCTCGCCCAGTGGATGCGGATTGCTCACAATCATGGCACCGACAACCGCCCCATTCTCGAAAAACACCGTGCCGGCGTTTTGGCGCAGATCGGATGTGACCCGAAGCACGCCCGTCTTGCGCCCCAGGTCCAACAGCTGAAACACATCGTCGATGTGGAGTTCCTTCAGTGGCCCTTCAATCGCCACGGTTCACTCCGCCAGGCTCGTCGAAGATTTCGGAGAGATCCCTGGCCGAACGCATCCGGAGGCGGGCCGCTTGGGCATACTGGCCGGCAGGATTGGATTGGATGGCCTGGTGCCAGGATTCGACCGCCTCGGCCAGCCGACGTTCACGTTCGAGTGCCAGCCCACGGAAGTAGAGGGCGTCCGCATGGTTGGGTATGAACCGGAGGACCCGATCGTACGCCTCGATGGCGCGATCGGGACGGCCGTCATCGAAGAGGCTCCGGCCCAGGAGAACCAACGCCTCGAAGTCATATGGTTCCAGTGCGAGGATCCCGACGAGGTAGAGCACGGCTTGTCGGGCCGATTCATGGCGCCGAATGCCGTCGGCTAGGGCGAGGGCGGCATCCATGAAGGTCGGCAGCAGATCGATGGCACGGGAGTAGGCCCCACGCGCGGCTGCCCAGTCACCGCGTGATTCCTCCAGCCGGCCCACTTCATACCAGACCATGACGAGGCTTGGATCCAGGGTAAGCGCTCGCTCATAGGCATCACCGGCGGCCTCGAGATCGCCGAGCCGGACAGCCACTTGGGCTTGGAGCTGATAGAGGTCGGGTCGACCGGGTGCAACGGTTTGGGCTTCTTTGAGACAGTCCAACGCCGAGACCAACTCTCCCACGCTTACGCGGACCTTGGCGCAGGCCACGAGGGCCTCGACATTTCCGGAAGCTCGCGGCTGGAGGTCGGTTGCCGCCTGGACAGCCTCGTCGAGGCGTCCGAGGGCGAGCAGCATTTGGACTTCCCCGACCAAAGCGCCTAGATCGTGACGATCGACGTCCTTGGCTTCGCGATACCGTTCCAACGCTTCACCGTGGAGCCCCCGCTTTGCGAAGATATCCCCCAGCAACACCGCGGCCTGGGCGGCCGACGCGCCGCGTCTGCGCGCTCGGTTCAACTCCGCGGAGGCAAGCTCCAGGAGGCCCTTACTGATGTAGTCGCGAGCCAGTGCCAGCGACAGGTCGCGTCCCGGAGCACTTTCACGCTCATCCGCTTCTTCCACCGGCGGGGCCAACTCGGCGAAGAGGTCATCCAAGAGCCGCTCGTCAAAGACGAAGTCCTCCGGCATCTCCGCTGCTGCTTCCTCCACCGAGAGAACCGGGGCGACGGAGATCGTTGGGTGTTCATACTGAAGGTCGATCGTGAGATCGTATTTCTGCGGGACGTAATAGGGTTCGAGTTCGAGCGCCCGCTTGGTTTCGCGTAGCGCTCCATCAAAATCCCCGAGTTGGCTGAGCGAGAAGCTGAGGTTGTAGTGCGCTGCTGCATGATCCGGATCGGCTTCGACCGCGCGGGAGAAGGCGTTCTTGGCATCGGTGAACCGCTTGAGCTCCATGAGGACCAGTCCGACGCCGTTCCAGGCCACCGCATGGTCGGGCGCATCGGTCAGCGCGCGGCGAAATGCCTCGAGTGCCAGCTGGAAACGACGCCGCTGGAACAAGAGCAGTGCGAAGTTCAACCGCGCGGACACTAAGTCGGGTTTGTGACGCAGGGCCTCGTGGAGCGCATCTGATGCCGCCTCCAGTTCGGGAACCTGAGCCTCCGCCACACCCAAGTTATTCCACGCTAGGGCATAGGCCTCGTCCTCTCCGATGGCGCGCTTGTACGACTCGATCGCGGCGTCCCGGCGGCCGGCCTGCTGGAGACACACGCCCCGTTCGTTCCATAGCTTGGGAGAGTCGGGATACTCCTCCACCAAGCGATCGTACAACTCCAGCGCAGCGCTCAGGTCCCGCTTGAGGAGATAGACCTCGGCCATCGCCTGAAGCACCAGCTGACGATCCTCGCCTTGTTCCAACGCAAGGCGGTATTCTCGGAGCGCTTCCGCGAAATAGCCCTTCTGGCGAAAAGCCAATCCCAGATTGGAGTGGGCGAGCGCCGTTCCTTCGGCGACCCCGAGTCCCACCTCCACGTTCCCTTCCGTGTCCCTGGGTGCCCGGCCGTCTCCTTCATCGGGACGGAGCGAGAGATTGGCCTGGGCGCGACCCAACGTCGGGTTCAACTCGATGGCCCGCCGGGTGGCACGCCGGGCGTCTTCATGCCGGCCCAGATCGCCGTACACGAAACCCAGGATGTACTGGGCCTCCGCATTGTCGGGATTGAGTTGGACCGCCTGGGTAAGCTCAGTGAGGGCCTGCTCATTCAGGCCTCGATTGTAGAGTATCTCTCCCAAGTAGAAACGGGCAACCGAGCTCTCGCGATCGAGGGCGCAAGCGCGGGTGAACCACTCTTCAGCTCGCTCCACCCGCCCGCGCGCCTTTTCACACAGACCAAGCTGCACCACCGTAGGGACGTCGTCCGGGTAGCGCGCGAGCAGGGCTTCGAACTCGGCTGCCGCGTCATCGTGATGTCCCAATGAGGCGTAGACCCTTCCCAGTTCCCAGCGGGCTTCGCGTTCTTCCGGCTCACGCCGGAGATGCTCACGGAGTTCGGTGACTCGGCGATCGTAGTATCCTGTCCCATGGAAGGCCATGCGCAGGTTGTCCTGCGCAACACGCATCTTTGGATCCAATTCGAGCGCGTGAGAGAACTGCGCGATGGCCTCCGGGATCAGTCCTTTGCGAAAGTAGAGCACCCCGAGGTTGTTACGAGCGCCGGCATCGGCGGGATCGACGCGCGAGGCAAAGGACCGGAGGATGGCGAGGTCGCGTTCGGACAGCGCGGGAGCGTCCATCTGCTAGGCAAGGCGGATGGCGTCGAAGATGGCACGCAGAGACGGTACGTCGGGCAGCAGCATAAAGTGGCCAGTCACCCTCTCTTCGGTGTCGCGCATCTTCAGGTCGGTTTCCACACAGAATACGAAGTCACGTTCCTGGCCGAAATTGAGCGTCGTGCTCGTCAGGACGGCAGCAGAGTAGTCGATCACCAAGCTCGGAACCGACGGCAACAACATCATCCCCATGAAATCACTCAAGGCATTGAAGTAGGCGCTACTGAGGATGTTGCCGACTTCTTTGAGGCCGGATTGCTCCATCTCCTCGAAGGCCTGCGTCGTCCCTGCGGGGCGACGCAGCAGGACGTCGCACAGGTGCCTGGCCGCCGGTTCGGGGAATACGAGGAGCGTGCGACCTGTCAGGTCACCCATCATCTGCATGAGGACGCCGACGACGACATCGTCTGGGGGACCTACGAGGTGGCCGACATCCTCGAGCGGGACGACCGTGACTTCGGGCACGCTGATCATGACCGTCTGCTCGATCATCTGTGACAGTGCGGTGGCCGCATGGCCGGCACCGATGTTCGCCACCTCGCGAATCGCGTCGATTTCCAGACTCTTGAACTCTTGCTGATCGGCCATCCGCTCTCCTTTAGGTGATCGCCGCAGCGTCGATGATCAGCGACGGCACCCCGTCCGACAGGATGGTCGCCCCACTAAAGACCGCCGGCGTCCCACTCGGGGGGTCGAAGGGTTCGACCACGATCTCTTCTTGTCCGAGCAGCGCATCGACCACCAACGCGACCCGCCGGGTGCCGACTTCCAGGACGACACATGGCTGGCGCGTCGCCGCTCTGACATTCCCATTCAGTCCCACCAACTCTCTGAGCCGCACGGTGGGAATCACCTCATCTCGCAGCACCACCGCTTCTCGTCCATTGAGCTCCGTCAATGATCGACCGTCGACGTACACGGTTTCGGCGACATAGGTGACGGGAACGACGTATCGCTCTTCTCCCGCGCGGGCGAGCAATGCCCGTAGGAGGACCACGGTCAGCGGCAGACGGAGTATCACGGCGGTGCCGCGTCCGGCCTCCGACTGGATTTCCACTGATCCGCCGAGCGAACGGATTCGCGTTAGCACGACGTCCACACCGACCCCGCGTCCGGAGACGCTCGTTACCTTCTCAGCGGTACTGAAGCCGGCGCGGCCGAGCACGTCGAGCAACTGCTCGTCCGCGAGGCCCTCCGCTGATTCGGCCACCACGCCATCACGCTTGGCCTTCTGGAGAATCGCCGCGCGATCGATTCCCCGTCCATCATCGGTCACCCGAAAGACCACACTGTTCCGCTCGCGCGAGGCCACCAGGGACAGCTGTCCCATGCGCGGCTTCCCCGCCTCGCTCCGCGCCTGAGGCGGCTCGATACCATGGTCGACCGCATTCCGGAGCAAGTGGAGCAGCGGTTCACCAATCTGATCCAGGATCGAACGATCGACCTCGATATGACTGCCTTCGACCTCGAGGGAGACTTCCTTGCCAACGACGCGGGCCAGGTCGCGCACGGCCCGAGGGAACCGCTCGAACACCTCCGCCACCGGTGTCATGCGTGCCAGGATCACTTCGGCTTGGAACTCCGTCACCAGCCGCCCAATCTTGGCGACGATGGCGACGACCTCTCCATCGCCGCCAGGCGGGATGAGGGCCGTGAGTCGGTTTCGGGCAACGACGAGCTCCCCGACCTGATTCATCAGGGTGTCCAATCGTCGAAGATCCACCCGCACCGTCGGGGAAGCCACGGCACCGGCCCGCGCCCCGGTCGCGGCGGGCGTGCTCCGCGCCACGGGCTCGCAGCTGACGGCGTGGACATCGCCGACCTTCCGGACGCTCTCGGCCGCGACCTCGGCTGATGCATCCGTCGCTAATTGAAAGCTGAACTCGCCAGCGAAGACGTCGCGCTCCAATTCGCTCGATGGGGGCTCGACCCCGCTCACCCGGCCGAGTGCTCGTATGTTTTCCAAGATCAGGGCGGCGCGGGCGCCTCGCATCGGCGACCTCGGGTCGATGACCACTTGCACGGCCAGCTGAGCGGTGCTGGGCTTCGGCTTCCGAGCAGGCGGCAATCCCTTCTCGGGTGCTCGCTTCCGGACGCGCTTGCGCGGCTCTGTCGGGAGCAGCGGAGCGAGCACCTCCCGAAAATCCAGTTCGGCATCGTGCCCGAGGGCGGCGGATTCGATGCCGGATTCCAAGGCGTCCACCGTGTCGAGCAGGGCATCGATGAGCTCCGCGCTCACCCGCCGATCGCCGCGACGCACCTGGTCGAGCACGCTTTCCATGCGATGGGAGAGATCGGTCACCTGGGAGTACCCCATGGTAGCCGCCATGCCCTTGAGTGTATGGACTGCCCGGAACAAGCCGTGCACCGGCTCGAGCTCTTTCGGCGCCTGTTCCAACTGCACGAGCAATTGCGAACAGGTCGTCAGGTGCTCACGGCCTTCGTTGAGAAACAACTCGGTGTAGCGGGCACGATCCATGGGTTAGCCCAGGACGCGTTGGACGGCCTCGAGCACACGAGAAGGCTGAAA
>JABDII010000217.1 GCA_013003805.1 Gemmatimonadales bacterium | reverse complement strand
CTGCCGCAGCCCGAGCGATGCTGGACTATGCGGCGAAGCTCACGCAGACCCCAGGCGAGATAACCGGGCAGGACGTGCTGGCCTTGCGCGATGCCGGGTTCGACGACCGCGGTATCCATGACATCTGCGCGGTGACGGCGTACTTTGCGTTCGTGAATAGGATAGCGGATGGACTGGGGGTGGAGCTGGAGGACAGTGAGGGGTGAGAAGTAAGGAGTGACGAGTAAGGAGTAAGGAGTAAGGAGTAAGGAGTGAGGTGGTATCGAGTCGCTTTAGCGACAGCAGCCGAGTCTCGGCTTTAGCCGAGGACTCGAACGCCGAGCAGCCAATAGCTGTTAGCCAATAGCCGATGGCCCTCGAGCCAGGACCAGAACGAAGGCGGGCGCCACCTCGGCGCCCGCTTCCCGCACAGATGTTTCCGTCTGTCACATGTCCAGCTATTCGATCCCCGCCATCAGTCGCCTCACCGGGCGGCTGACCAGGAGTGCCACGACACCGGCACCGCCGGCGATCAGCGCCACGGTCTGGAACAGCTGATCCGGCGGCAGCGTCTCGATCCGTCCCGCCACCAGCCCGGCGATCAGGTTCCCGAGTGCGGCGGCGATGAACCACACGCCCATCATCTGCCCCACTCGCCCCTTGGGTGCGAGCTTGGTCATCGACGAAAGCCCAACCGGTGAGAGAGCCAGCTCGCCGCAGGTGTGGAGGAAGTAGGTGACCACCAACCAGGCTGGCGTGACCGGGTTCTCAACCGTGGCCTGTGCCGCACCCCAGGAGATGACGAAGAAGCCCGCGGCCAGGCCCACCAGGCCGAGTCCGAACTTCAAGGGGATCGACGGGTTGGCGTCCCGTTGCGCCAGCCAAGTCCACAGCCAGCCAAACACCGGTGCCAGGATCACGATGAAGATCGGGTTCACATTCTGGAGCCAGGTGGTTGGCATCTCCCAGCCGAAGAAGACCCTGTCGGTGAGGTCCCGAGCGAAGAGGTTCATCGACGAGCCAGCCTGCTCGAAGCCAGACCAGAAGACGGCGGCCAACAGGAACAGCCAGAAGATCACCATGAGTCGCTTCTTGGTGGTGGTGACCTTCTCCCCGCCGGCTGCCAGGAATCCCACGTTCATGACGATGAACAGGCCGAGCACCGCGGCGATGGCGTAGCGGCCGCCTACCGTGGTGCCGAGCGACGGGACCAGCCCGATCACGAGCGCCACGAACACAGCCAGCAGTCCCGCCGCCCACATCGCGCTCATGATGAGGTAGGTGAAGAAGAGAATCGTAAGGAGCAGGATGCCGTACCCCAGCCAGGTGGCGAATCCCTCGAGCGTCACGTCGATGGTACCGCCGATGGCGAGGAAGGCGAACAGTGCGGCGATCGCGGCCACGATGCCGGCCACGAAGTAGAAGATGCGGCCCTTCTGCGGTGCCGCGGCCAACTCGCTCTCCGGCAAATACCCCACCCGGCCCAAGTACTTGTCACCGGCCTTGTATTGAATGAGGCCGAGGATCATGCCGAACCCGGCGGCCGAGAATCCCCAGTGCCACTGCACGTTCTCACCCAGCGTGCCGCAGACGAAGGGCCCGAGAATGGCGCCCAGGTTGATGCCCATATAGAAAATCGAGAAGCCAGCGTCCCGCCGGGCACCGTACTGTTCGGCACGCAGATGAGCCTCTTCGTCGTCACTGACCGCTTCAGCACTGGGGTAGAGATCTCCAACCATGGTGCTGACGTTTGGCTTCAGGAGCCCCGTGCCGATCACGATGAACATGAGCCCGGCGAAGAACGTCGGCGTTTCGGGGAAGCCCAACAGCGGTCCGGCCATGGTAAAGTGCCCAAGCGCGATAATGCATCCGCCCACGAACACCGCACGGCGTTGCCCCCAGAGGTTGTCGGCCACCCACCCACCCGGCAGGGCCAGCAGGTAGACCATTGAGGTATAGAGGCCGTAGACCGCCCCAGCCTTGGCCGCGCCGTAGCCGAGGCCGGGATTGGCCACGGCGATCGGCGCAGTCATGAACAAGACCAGGAGTGCCCGCATCCCGTAGTAGGAGAACCGCTCCCACATCTCCGTGAAGAAGAGCGTGGCGAGACCACGGGGATGCCCGAAGAAAGTCCGGTCTCCGCTCGGACTCTCCAAGGGTGCGCCTGCGGAGTGATGAGTCATGAGCCCATTCTCTGCTGAGAGATAGAGTTGACCGTCTTACGAAAGAGACGCTGACGGTCGGACGAGTTCACACGACGCTCGTGTCCCACCCCGGCCGCTCCAATCGGGTGAATCGAGCCGGCCGGCTATTTCTTGCCTTTCTTGACCTTGGACTTCAGGTGCTCGAGCTGCGCTTCAACCGCTTCCTCTTTCGCTCTGCGATCGAGTTCGGAGCTGAGCAGCTCGTCACGGAGATCCGTTTCGGGGTTGGGGGCCCCAGCGGCTTCCAAGTCCCGCCACGCCTGCTTAACGCTGTCGGTCAGGTCCTCCGGTGGCAAGCCCAACTTCGCCTGCTTCATCCGCTGGGTCATCTCTTCCACCTCGCGCAACGCCAGGGCCAACTCATCCTGTTGCGCCGCGAGCTTCCGCTCGAGGACACTGACCCGCTCACGGTGCTTGGCCGCGAATCGCTCTGCGACTTCGGCGGTTTCCTGATCCGAGATGCCGGCCGCGAGGCGCCCGCGCCGTTCGGCGTCGGCCAAATGCTGGCGCTCGCGCTCCAACTTGCGCTCCGTCTTCGCCAAGGCCTCGCGCATTTGCTGCACGCCGGCCTTCGCGTCGATCAGCGTTTCCCGAAAACGCGAAAGCTGGGTTCGAGTGCGGGATGACGGGTCGTCTTCTGCGAGTAGGCGCTCGAGCCGGTCTCGTAGACCCTCAAAGACCATCAGGATTTCCTGATGGTCTTGGCATAGAATGGCGCAAAGACCTGCTCGACCTTAGCCGATTTGCAGTCGGGACATTTGACCTTCGCCTGTTCATGTTCCGCAAGCGACATGAATCGCTCAAAGTTCCGGCCGCAGGCCGCACAATGGTACTCGAATACTGCCACAGCACACCTCCAGCGTGTGAGGCTCACGAATGTTAGGGTTCCCTTTCAGGGGCGTCAAGCGACCACGGGCCATGGGGCCGGCACCGTGGTATCTTTCGAAAAGTGCAGGCGGTGTGAA
Organism: Gemmatimonadales bacterium; assembly: GCA_013003805.1. Classification (GTDB taxonomy): domain Bacteria; phylum Gemmatimonadota; class Gemmatimonadetes; order Gemmatimonadales; family GWC2-71-9; genus JABDII01. Next base: position 1,134 of record JABDII010000217.1, on the reverse strand, counting down.
CACTTATCCTGAGGATGTCCTCCATGCGACGCCCTTACGTCCTAGCCGCCGCCGCCCTCCTGGCCCTCGGCTGCGGCGGCCGAGAGGGCTCGGGCAGCGTTGGCTGCGGCATAGCGGCCTTGACGGGCCCCACTCTGCTCCTATCCGAATTCAGTACACCCAATCAGACACTCGCGAGTCCGCCGGCGACGCTCCCTGAGACCCTGGTGGCACGCTTTGCCGCCGGGCCCGCGTACCCAGCCTTTGTCGGGCGGACCGACACAACGTGGGTAGTCGGGGTCGAGGGGGCCATTCCGGAGGATATCGATCCCGAATTTGGGGTCCTGGTCCTGGGTCTCGATGGAACAGCACGGGGCCTCATGATCTACGAAGGCGCATCGGTCTCCGGGGCTCCCGAGATCGGCCGGGTTTCGATTGGATCCGAAATGGTGCCTCTGATCGGAATACAACTCGATCCGGCCAAGATCGAAGACCCCAAGTGCCCCGTCTTCCCCGACAGCGTCCTGCCGTGACACCTCCGCGGATCGCCATTTCGGGACGCGTGACCAATGATGGCGGGAAACATCACACCGGGGTCCAAGTCGATTACGTGCACTCCGTCGCCGAGGCAGGCGGGCTCCCTCTCCTGCTCTCGCCCCTCATGGATCTCGGCCACGCCATCCACGCGCTCGAGGGCTCGGATGGGCTCCTCCTCTCCGGCGGTGAAGACGTCGACCCGTCACATTACGGTGCCGACCCGAGCCAGCACCTGAAGGAGATCGATCCGCGGCGGGATGCGTTTGAACTCGCCCTGTTCACAGCTGCCAAGGAACGGGGTCTGCCGATCCTCGCGATCTGCCGCGGGCTTCAGCTTGTCAACGTCGCGCTCGGCGGGACCCTGTGGCAGGATCTTCCCAGCGAGGTGGAGAGCGAGCTCAACCATGATGTCGGGGACCGATGGGACATCCGGAGCCACTCGATTGCACTGCGACGCGACACCGAGCTCCACGACACCCTCGAGTGCAAAGCGCTTCTCGTCAATTCCTTCCATCATCAAGCCATTCGTGATCTCGCCCCGGGGCTCACCGTCACTGCGGAAGCGGAAGACGGCATCATCGAGGCGGTCGAACACCACGACAACGGGTGGTTGTTAGG
>JABDII010000212.1 GCA_013003805.1 Gemmatimonadales bacterium | reverse complement strand
GATAGAGCGCGTCGAGGTCGCGGACCATGGGCCCGAGATCGGTCCACGTCCACGCGGGGACCCCGCCTTCCATCCGCTCACATCGGCGCTCGCGTGATTCATACCGTAAGACGACACGGTTGTTGGGAACCGGGACTTCGATGAATCGTGCCGTCGCTCCGACCCGGCGTAGTCCGCGGAGAAACTCGTTTGCCTCGCCTTGCATGTCGCGGCCGATCTTGATGAGGGGCACGATTTCCCAGTCAGCGCCGAGTGTCGCATCGAGCCCGGCCAATCCGTAGGCGATACCCCCCCACTCCTCGACCGGTGGGGCTCCCGCATCGCGACCGTGAATCACGTCCCACACCATGGAGCCGATGACCCCGAGCTTAGGCATGCGGCGCACTCCCGCTCCCGCCCGCGCCCGCGGCTCCCCCCCACTCGTGCTGCCGGCGCTGGAGATACATCAACGCTGCGCCGTAGACTCCTGCCGTTCCCGGCAACTCCCCAGCGACGATCCGGCATGCGCTTGCCGCCGGCTTGAACGCCCGGCGGTTTACCTCACGCCGGAGCGGGATGAAGAGGCGGTCGCCCGCCAAGGTCACGCCGCCGCACACGACCACCACTTCGGGGTTGAAGCTGTTGACCAGGTTGGCAATTCCCGCACCGATGAGGCGGGAAGTTTCCTTGACCACTTCGAGCGCGAGTTCGTCGCCGTCCTTGGCGGCCTCATAGACCGTCTCGGCCGATACTCGTCTGAGATGGTTCCCGACGTATTCCGGTAGCGTACTCTCCTCGCCTGCTTCGATCGCTTCGATGGCGCGTAGAGCGATAGCCGGCCCGGAGGCGTATGCCTCCAGGCAGCCATAGTTGCCGCACTTGCACCGCCGGCCGTCGGCGTCGATGGTGGTATGGCCGAATTCACCCGCCGTGTCGACCGCACCGTGGTAGATCTCACCGTTCAGGATGATCCCGCCGCCGATGCCCGTGCCGATCGTAAGACCAAGCACATGGGAGCTCCCCTGGGCGGCGCCCTGCCACCATTCTCCCAGCGTGGCACAGTTGGCGTCGTTGTCGAGTTCGGTCTGAAGCCCGAGGCCCTGCTGGAGCCGCGCGCGAAGCGGCATATCGATCCAGCCGAGGTTCGGGGTGAGCAGCACCGTGCCGGTCTTGGTGTTGAGTGGACCCGGAGATCCGACGCCCAACCCCGCGAAGGCGACGGTAGGAACGGCGTGCGCCGTCTGCTCCATCGCTCGCTGGGCCATACCGATCAACCGATGCACCACCGCATCCGGGCCTTCTTCCGGGCGCGTGGGCTCGCGCAGGAGCCCGTGGAGCGCAGAGCCGTCGTCCGCCACACACCCGACGACGAGATTCGTACCACCGATATCAATGCCTACGACGTATTGCACCGGATCCTCCCCTGACCTCGAGCCCCCACGGCCCAGTGGGGTACCTCACGATAACATTCCCAAGGCCGACGCTCCACCGGCCGACTGGGGCAATTCCACTGACCCAACTTCACGGTCTCGGTGGCCTCATCACTGGTTCGATGGAGCCTGATAGGCGGTGTACGATTTCTCTTCGACGATGTCCGACCCTGTCACCGCATTGATCGTCCGCTTCACGGCGCTCCGTTCATCGTTGGTGCGATACACCGATCGCGCAAGCTCGATGAACCGGGTATCGAATTCGCCGCGACGCTCCTTTTCACGAATGGCGTCCTCGATGTCCCACAACCGCAGGTTGAGGGCCTTGAGCGTGGCTCGCAGCTCCCCGAGATCGACCGATTGCGGCAGGCCGTGCCAGACCTGTTGAAGGAGTCCGAGTTCTCGCGTCACGTTCGCATGTTTCTCACGCTCGGTGATTCGGCCGGCCTTGATTTCCAGGATGGTGATCTTGTCGATCAGCTCCCCAACGGCGACGGGGATACGCACGTTGCTCATCCGCCTCTCTCTTTCCATATGAGTCACCGGCAGCAATGGTGTGTCACATCGCGCAGGCTTGGAACACCTCATCCACTCCAATGTCCCGCAGGCACTTGTGGTGCCCAAGCGGGCACTCC
>JABDII010000204.1 GCA_013003805.1 Gemmatimonadales bacterium | reverse complement strand
CGCCGGTATCGCTCAGGTGTCGGCCATGGCGGGCTGGGACACCCGGCTCACCGACGCCGATGAAACGGCCTTGCCCTCGGCCCGGGAACGGATCGAGCGGAACCTCGCTGGTGCCGTCGAGCGGGGCAAAGTCAACACCGTCTCCCGCGACGCAGCACTCGGGAAGCTCTTCTTCTCCCCTTCCCTCGCGGCCGCGTGTGACGGTGTCGATCTCGTCATCGAGGCCGTGGTCGAGGACGCGGGGATCAAACAGGAGGTCCTCGCTCGGGCGGCCCGGGCAGCGTCTGAAGGGGCATTGTTCGCCACCAATACGTCGTCATTGTCGGTCACGGCCATCGCCCAGCGCCTCCCGCGCCCCGAGCGCTTCCTCGGACTCCACTTCTTCAATCCGGTCCACATCATGAAGTTGGTCGAGATCGTGGTGCATCCCGGTGCTGCAGCCGCGACCCGGGAGGAGGCCCTCGCCATCGTGCGGGCACTGGGAAAGGAGCCGGTCGTGGTGCAGGACTCGCCCGGATTCGCGTCCAGCCGACTCGGGTTGGTGCTCGGTCTCGAGGCGATGCGCATGGTCGAGCAAGGTGTTGCGAGTGCGGCCGACATCGACACGGCAATGAAACTCGGCTATAACCATCCGATGGGGCCGCTTCAGTTGACCGATCTCGTCGGCCTGGACGTGCGTCTCAAAATCGCGGAGTACCTTCACGATTCCCTGGGAGGTACGCAGTTTGAGCCTCCGGCGATTCTGCGCCGATTGGTGGCGGAAGGGAAACTCGGGAAGAAGACCGGGCACGGTTTCTACGATTGGACTACACCATGACAGAGAACCACTTCGTGTTGTGTGATCTTGAAGGCCACGTTGCGGTGGTCACGATCAACCGTCCCGACAAGCTGAACGCGCTCGACGGTGCAACGAGGGGCGAGTTCCTGGGTGTGATGGATGAGCTGCGCGGAAATCCCGAGGTGCGCGTCGTGGTGATCACGGGTGCAGGCGAGAAGGCGTTCATCGCCGGGGCAGACATCGGAGAATTCGAAGGACGAACCCCGGTCGATCAGTTCCGGGTCATGAAAGCGCCGACCATCTTCGATTGCGTGGACCGCTTTCCGAAACCGGTCCTGGCAATGATCAACGGCTTTGCCTTGGGTGGAGGGTGCGAGCTGGCTATGGCGTGCGACGTCCGAATCGCCGCAGACTCGGCCAAGCTCGGGCAGCCGGAGATCAACCTCGGCATCATCCCCGGCGGTGGTGGGACGCAGCGACTCCCGCGCCTCGTCGGCCTCGGCACCGCCTTCCGGCTCCTGTATACCGGCCAGATCATCACAGCGGATGAGGCGCTCAGGATCGGACTAGTTGACCAGGTGGTGCCCGCTGACTCACTCCGGGAACACGTGATGCAGATGGCAGGACTCATTGCCGAGAAGAGCCCCGTCGCGCTCTCGCTCATCAAGGAGGCGGTCCGGGCATCGGCCCGCACCTCGCTCGACGAGGGGTTGAATCAAGAGACCACGCTGTTCGGGATGGCCTTCGCCAGCGAGGACAAAGCGGAAGGCGTCCAGGCGTTCTTGGAAAAGCGGAAACCGGAATTCACCGGGAGGTAGGATCCCTACCTCCTACTGCCTACGACCTACTTCCTAGACACATGTCCTACCCCATTACCGACATTCACGTCCACATCCAGCCGTGGGACCAGCTCAAGCCCCGGGTCATGGCCGCCATGCGGCGAGGCAAAGAGGACCACTGGGAATGGCTCGTCGCCCTCATGGGTGATCCCGCCATGCTGCTCGAGATCATGGACAGCTCCGGGATCGCCCGGGTAGGCCTCATCAATTATCCCAGCCCCGACCTCATGGGGTTCGACGACTCCACCAATGCGTTCGCCGCGACCTACGCGGCCGCGGCACCGGATCGACTGATCCCTTTCGGGGGCGTGCATCCGCGATTCACCAAGGATCCGGCCGGCGATGTCGACAAGTTGATCGACCTCGGGATTCGGTGCCTCAAGATCCATCCGTCCCACCAGCTCTTTCCGGCCAACGCGTACACTCAGGGACTCGTTGCACTCGGACGGATTTACGCGCGCTGTGAGGAGCGCGGGCTCCCCGTTATGGTCCACACCGGAACCAGCATCTTTCCCGGGGCGCGGTCGAAGTGGGGTAACCCGCTCGAGTTGGACGACGTGGCGATCGATTTTCCGGACCTGCGCGTGGTGATGGCACACGGGGGCCGCCCGTTCTGGATGTCACAGGCGTTCTTCGTGCTGCGGCGCCATCCGAACGTGTATCTGGAGGTGAGTGGGATTCCGCCCGGCAAGTTGTTGGAGTATTTCCCGCGACTCGAGGAGTTGGCGGACAAGACGCTCTGGGGTACCGACTGGCCGAGCCCGGGGGTTCGGGACTTGAAGCACAACCTGGATCAATTCAGAGCGCTACCGCTCGACCCGGCAACAGCGCGCCGCATTCTGTCCGATAACAGTCTGGCGCTGTTCCCCTAGCTGGCCTGCCCGAAAGCTCAGTCCTCCGCCTTTTCCGGCTCCACTTCCGGTTCTTCAACCACTTCGGCTTCGCCGGTTGGCACATCACTGGGGGCCGGCTCCTCATCGACGCTGACGGCCTCTTCCTTAGCCGCCGCAATCTCGCGCTCGAGCTTGGTGATTTCCTGCTCCACCTCGTCGAGCCGAGACAAGAGCGACTCCACTCGCGCCGAATCGACCTCGTCCCCGCGCTCGCGGCGGTGCACCAAAAGACCGAGGTCCCTGGCCGCGTTGTCTTGCCGGCGCCGAATTCGCATGAGCTCGATCTTGAGTCGGCCCTGATCCAGGGCTGCCTGGGCCCGCTTGCTCAGATCCTCCAGCTCTTGGTTCAACCGGTCCAATATTGAAGACATGGATGACTCCTTGGGTGTCGTCTTTGCTCCAGTCTCAGACGGAGAATTCGGTCCAAATGTTTCAATTCGAAATGTATGGCCCTTGTTCGGGCCCCGAAAGGCTCTCCTGGGCCCTCTGTTTGAGGCCCCTATTCTGTTTGAGGCCCCCATAGAGAAAACGAGGGGTGCGGCCTCTTGC
>JABDII010000203.1 GCA_013003805.1 Gemmatimonadales bacterium | reverse complement strand
CCAGCTGTCCTCGGTGATGGTACCAGTGGTTGAAGATCAGCGACCGCACCAAAGCGATACGCGGAGCCGCAAGGATCTCCCGCTTTCCCTCAGTGGCTCGCCATACCGTTGTGGCTGCTTGGTCATCAAGTCGACGCAGCCACTCCGCAGCAGCAGCGGCACTTGCTTCCAACATTGGTATGAGGTCGGCGGCCGAGGATAACACCGGAGCCTGATACTCAAATCCCTCGAAATCGAAGGTGTCTTGAGCTAGCAATTTGGCGAGGTCACCGGGAATTGTGGCAACATGCAGGGCAAGCTCCCCAAGCGTCATCGATTTTGGGTGTGGCCTCCACGAAAGGTGACCGTCGGGGACCCGCTCAAGCATGCGGCGCGTCGATTGCGCCTCCTGCTCCAACTCCGCCAGCAAAGGTTCTGCTATACCACTCATCACATCGATCTCGGATTTCTGTAGCGAAAGGCTTAGCCGTCCTACCTGCGCCGCCTAACGCCGTCGCGATTCCGCTGCGCGTTCAACTCGGACCTCGCACGTAGCGTCCGCAATACGCGTCAGCAGCAATCGCTTGTTAGGCGGCGGGTTTTCTTCTGCACGCCTCCGTCCGGCCGTGGCTCCCTGCAAAGCTACGCGCCCAGCCCAATATCGGAAAATACAAAATTATAGACCTGCTGTTGAGCGTCGTACTCCGCCTGGAAGGTCCGCGGATATGCCCCGGTCATCCCGGGGATGCTGGGGATAGGCAGATCGAATGAGCGCTTCTCCAACAGGAGCGAACGTGTGAGCATAGGTTCGATGAAGATCGGCGTGCCGTGGTAGTAGCCGATGACCATGCTCCCGCGAAACGTGTCCGTGCTCTCCAGCTCGGAGGTCAACAAGGAATGCATACCCATTTGCTCAACACAAAGGCCGATGAGGGTGCTCACGCCGGCCATATCGGCCATCGGAGGTGGCAATATCACGTCGGGCAAACTGTAGCCTGCGGGCATAACGGACGGCTTGGTCTCATCGGTGCAGTCAATGGCGGCCCGCTCCGCGGGCGAGATCGTGTAGAAGTGGAAGTCGAAGTGCGGCGTCAGGTATGGACCGGGCGGGTGTCCATGGGCTTCCCAGAACACCGTGAGCTCGGTAAGCCCAGCCTGCTGTTGGGCCGATTCCGGCATTCTCAACGTGGCGGTTATAGCCGGCGGCCAGACCATAGGCTGATCGTCCGGTGCATTCTCGATGCTGGCTGTCGGGACGGTCAGGCCGACCGAGACGACGGTTGTCCCCTGCATTCGCGCCCAGGTGCAGAGCTGCGCCTGGTATGCATCTGCGCACTCGCCCTTCACTTCGACAAGCGGGACTTCCTTCGCGCATGCACACAGGACGCTGACAATCACCGCGAGACTGTTCGTGAAGTGATATCGGGGCATGGTGCTCCTCCTTGAGAAAAGGCCTGTCCGCCTAACGGCCTTGCGCTTCACCTGCGGACCGCGCAGCGGCCGGTCAGGTGCGAGGCCTCGGTAAGCGGAATCGCCAACTGACTCTTTGTCTATCTGCTTTCCGCTGACGTCGATCGTCCCTTAGCCGAATTCGCCGAAGCGATGTTCTGGTTGATGTGAAAGAGGTTGTGCGGGTCATAGGCCGCCTTCACTGCGGCGAGCCGCGCGTAGTTGGCGCCATAGTTTGCAGGCGCACGTTGATCGTCATCGCTGGACATGAAGTTGATGTAGCCCCCATCGCTGCCGGAGTGAGGATGAATCGCGGCGTAGTAGTCCTTCACCCACTTGATGTTGGCCTCGTTGTCGGCAGGGTCCGTCCAAATGCCCACGATCACCGGGGCAAAGCTCTTGTCCCGGTGACCGAAGGCGGTCTCGTCGGCGCCGACCCGTTGCGCCGCGCCGTTGATCGGATGGAGATGCATGCTCGAGCTGATGTGCGGTGTCTTCTTGCCGTGCTCGATGTGAGCCGCGATTGCTTCGTCGGTGAGCCCGGTGATGAAGTCCGCTTTCCAGTAGTGCTGCATGCCCTTCGGGACGAGACCGTCGAAGGCGCTCTGCAGGGCCGGGAACGGCATGACCCCGACCTGCTCCGCCTTCACTTCGGCAACGTCGCGTAGTGGCTTGAGTACTCGCTCGGCCTCCTCGTGCGGGCCGTTCCAGCACGTGACCAGGACACAGAACAGATCGCCGACCCGGTCCTTGGGGATGAACAGCAGGTCGGGCGCTATCTGCCAGCCGAAAAAGCATCCAAGCTGTTCGGGCGCGTCGGCAATGAATTCGCGGTAGCACTGAAGGACCGCCGCGGCGTCGTCGAACTCGTAGAACAACGGGCCGCCCACGACGTCACCGACCTCGTGGAGCTGAAACTCGAAGCTGGTGACGACACCGAAGTTGCCGCCGCCGCCGCGCAGGGCCCAGAACAAATCCTCGTTCTGGTAATCGCTCGCCGTGACCTGCCGGCCATCGGCGAGAACGACGTCGGCCGACTGCAGGTTGTCGATGGAGAGACCGACGCTGCGGGTCAGGTAGCCGATGCCGCCGCCCAGCGTCAAACCCCCTACACCGGTCGTGGAGACGACCCCGCCGGGCGCAGCCAGACCGAAGGGATAAGTCGCGTGGTCGACATCACCCAAGGTCGCTCCGCCCCCGACCCGGGCGACCTTCTTGACCGGGTCGACCCACACGCTCTTCATTGGCGACAGGTCGATGACCAGCCCGTCGTCCACCGTGCCGAATCCGGGAACGCTGTGGCCGCCACCACGAATTGCCAGGTCGAGGCCGCCGTCGCGGCCAGCAGCGACCGCCGCCATCACGTCGGCCGAATCCACGCACTGGATGACGGCGCGCGGTTTGCGGTCGTGCATGGCGTTGTAGACAGCGCGCGCGTCGTCGTAGTCCGAATCAGAAGGGGTGATGACGCGCCCCCGTACCACTTCCGTCAATGCCTTGATCGTGTCGCTCATGGGGTGCTCCTCTGCTCGGTTTCAGCAAGGATGCACCCACAGGCGTTCCCGAAGCGTTCCCTCTCAGCCGGACTCGCTCAGGAGGTCGATTGCTGCCCGAAACGCCGGCAGATCGTGGCCCGACGGGATAGTTTCAAGGAGGTCCGCAAGTCGCTCACGCAGTGTCTGATCGGGAAATCGACTGGCGTAGGAGTGGAGCGCCCGAAGCTCCAGCCAGCCCGCTCCTTGAGCGCTGGCGGTCTCGACGGCAC
>JABDII010000172.1 GCA_013003805.1 Gemmatimonadales bacterium | reverse complement strand
CCCACACGTACACCTCGCCCGGCATCGTTGCGGCGGTCGATACGCGCGATGGGTCTCTGCTCTATCTGAATCAACTCGGGGAATACGTCGCTACTGCAGCACTGGCCGATCCCTTCGCGCCGCTGCTCTATGTCGCTGCTGCCGCGCTGGATTCGCTGGGGGAGCCAGCGGCCCTCCCGACGATCTTCGTCTACGATGCTGCGCGTGGACACCTCCTCGCAACGCTTGAGACGTCGAGAACGGACGACCTCACGCCGTGCTCGCTGTACTGCTTTAATGGAATTCTGGTGCACGATCCGTTCGTGGATGAACTGTACTACATGGACCAAGGAGCGGGGTGGGAGGAGACTTTGGTGTTCCGATACACCCTGCCAAGGAGTCGTGATGGACTCCTCGCCGCTTCGGCTACGGCGCGGAACCGTTGATGGAAAGCCTCTCCCAGGACCTGCCACTCAAGCTTATGGTCCTGGCCCTGACGGTCGTCGCCGGGGTCGCGATCGGGGTGCCGGTGTACCGGCGATTCCTAGGCCTCCTCCGCGACCATCACGCGGCCGCGTACCAGGCCCTCGGATCACCCACGATCTGGAACCGATCGATCGTGAAGAGCTGGAAGATGCAGCGGTTCCTCTACACCAAGGCCAGCAGGCATCTGGGCGACCCCAGGCTCGACCGGCTTTCGGCGTTCCTGCGCGTGTTCAATCCCGTGCTGGTTCTGATCGTGCTCGCGCAGATGATGTGGTGGCTTCTCTAGCAAACGAGAAAACTTCTCGAGTCTTGTTTCGTAGGGACCGACGGCAGCACACTTCCGAACCTCCCACCAGCGATTGAGTCATGACTTCTAGTGATTGGTTGTCCGCCAGTTTCCGTCCAGTGTTCCTCTCGTTGTTCCTTCTCGCCGCGCTCTCGGTCACGGGGCAGGTCAATGCCCAGGCCGGGATCGACCAGGCGGCACTCGACACCATTCGGGCCGGCCGGTTCGACGGCGGCAAGATGTGGACCTTCGAGTACGCGCCCGGTGAGTACTTCACCGAGACCTATGGCTTCGACGCCAATCCGGCCTGGTTCGAGCGGGCCCGTCTCTCGGCCCTCCGGATCCCCGGCTGCTCGGCATCGTTCGTGTCACCCAGCGGGCTCCTCGCGACCAACCATCACTGTGTGCGGGGCGCGATCGTCCGGGTCACCCGGCCCGGCGAGGCGTTGCTCGACAACGGCTTCTATGCCCCGACCCTGGATGAAGAGCGTCGCATCCCACGGTACTACGCCGATCAGCTGCTCGCGATCGAGGACGTAACCGACGAGGTGTTCGCCGCACTCGATCAGGCCACCACGGCCGAGGAACGCGATCGAACCCGGCGGGAAGCGTTCCGAGAGATCGAGACCCGAACCCGGGAGCGGTACCGGGATCAAGCCGATTCGCTCCGGGTCCAGATCATCGGGCTCTACAACGGCGGCCGGTACTCGAACTACATCTTCCGGCGGTTCACCGACATACGCCTGGTCGCGGCGGCCGAGCTGCAGATGGGCTTCTTCGGCGGCGATGCCGACAACTTCACCTACCCACGCTACGACCTCGACTTCGCCATGCTCCGCGTCTATGGGCCGGACGGTCAGCCGTATCAGACCGACCACCACTTCTCGTGGGGTGCCGACGGGGTGGAGCAGGGCGATATCGTGTTCATCATAGGCAATCCTGGCCGGACCAACCGGATGAGCACCATGGCCCAGCTCGAGTTCCAGCGAGACGTCGCACTGCCCCCCGGGCTCGCGTTTCGAGAGAGCCGCCACGCGGCACTCCGGGACTACACGATGGAGGATCCGGCCGCGGCTGAGCGACTGGGCATTCGGAATCGGATGTTTGGATTGTCCAACTCGCTCAAGGCAAATACCGGGCGGTCCGAGGCGCTGCACCGGCCCGAGATCATGGCTCGGAAACGCGACGCAGAGAGAGCACTGCGCGCCGCGATTGAGGGGAACCCAGAGCTCCGCTCACGGTTCGGGACGGTCATCGACCGGATCGCGACCCTGCAACAGGAAAAGGCCAAACACGCAGCCGCGCTGGCGGCATTCCAGTTTGCCGGAAGCTCCGCGTTTACCTCGGCGACGGAGCGACGTGCCATAGCGGCCTATGCCTACCTCGCGGCGAAGGTTGGCGACATGCCCGCCGACACGGTCACGGCGCGACGAGCGGCACTCCTCAGGATTGGGGATTTCCCCCGCTCGCTGGAACATCAGTTTCTGGCGGAGAGGTTCGCCGACTTCGAGCGGTACTTCGGCCCAAGCCATCGATGCACCCGCGCGGCGCTCCAGGATGGGACACCCGAGGCCTCGAGCGCGGCGCTGCTCGGAAGCTCGGTGCTCGCCGATTCGGTCATGACTGCCCGTGCCGTCGCGGATGACGCGCTCACCATGGACGACCCGGCGCTTCGTCTCGCGGCGGTGTTCGTCCCCGTGCTCGAGGAATTCCGGCAGGGCTACCGTCCGCTGCTCGCCGAGGAACGTGAGCTGGTCTTGGACCTGGGTCGGGCCCGCTTCGAGGTATTCGGGCAGAACGTTCCTCCAGATGGCACGTCCTCGCCACGTATCACCGACGGCGTGGTCCAAGGCTATGAGTACAACGGAACCTTGGCCCCGCCATACACTACGTTCTTCGGCCTGTACGACCGGTACCATTCCCATGGGCCCGGAACCTGGTGGGATCTGCCGGATCGCTGGAAGATTCCGCCGGCCGGACTCGACTTGGCCACCCCGCTCAACTTCACATCGACCGCCGACACGTACGGTGGGAACTCGGGCTCGCCAGCCGTCACACCGGAACTGGCACTGGTCGGACTCAACTTCGACCGGAACATGGAGGGTCTGTCACGCGACTTCATCTACTTGCCCGAACGCGGGCGGAACGTCATGGTTGACGTGCGCGCCGTCCAGGCGGCGCTCGACCACGTGTACGATGCCGACCGGATCGTCCAGGAGTTGACGACGGGGCGGTTGTACCGCTCGGAACAGGAGGCGGACGCGGCTACGCCGTAGGGAATCCGGACTGTTCGGGCCGAACCACAAAGGGGGAGCAGAGTGAGGTTCACCAATCCGGCGTCATCGGCGTCGGAAAGGGGAGCGGCATATTCTCGAGCGCTGCTCGAATTGTTGGGCGACCGGGATCCGTTCGAGGTTCAAGAAGGACTGCTGCCCACTCTCCGGGCGAAGGTCGCGGACATGAGCCCGGGCGACCTCCGGCGGCCTGAGGCGCCCGGCAAATGGTCGGTCCTGGACGTGATTTGCCACCTGACGGACAGCGAGTTGATCTACGGCTACCGTCTGCGGATGATCGTGGCCGAGGATGAGCCGGTGATGGTCGGGTACGACCAGGACCGCTGGGCCCAGCGGCTTCACCACGACGCCGCCGACGTGGAACAAGAACTCGAGAGGCTGGAGCAGCTC
>JABDII010000157.1 GCA_013003805.1 Gemmatimonadales bacterium | reverse complement strand
TCGCCCGTCCGTTCAATAATTATGGACCGGGTCTGAAGATCAACGATGGTCGCGTGATTCCCGATTTCGCTCGGGACATCCTGGACGGTAAGGACATCGTGATGTTGTCGGACGGCTCGCCTACGCGGACCTACTGCTACGTGGCCGATGCGGTGGTCGGCTACTACAAGATACTGACGTCAGCGCCTGCCGGAGAAGCGTACAACATCGGGATTGCCGGGCCGGAAATTTCCGTGGCCGATCTGGCCGAGCGAATGGTCTCCCTCGGGCGGGAGCTCTTCGGCTACGCTGGGAAAGTGGTTCGCAAGAGCTCCGACGACCCCGAGTACCTGTCGGACAATCCCAACCGGCGCTGCCCCGTGATCATCAAAGCTCGGTCCGAGCTGGGCTACGACCCGAAGATCCCTCTGGAGGAAGGGCTCCGACGTGCCCTCCTCTGGTATGCCGCCAACCGCACCGCGGAGATGGGGTAAAGACTATGCGAATCGCTGTTCTAGGAACTGGTTACGTAGGCCTGGTCACCGGAGCCTGCTTCGCGGAGCGAGGGCACAGTGTCATCTGCGTCGACATGGACCAGGGAAAGGTGGACCGAATCAACCGTGGTGAGCTGCCAATCTACGAGCCGGGCCTCGATGATCTCCTGCAGCGGAACGTTCCTGGTCGCTTGCAAGCCACGACCGATCTCGCGGCAGCGGTACGAGACTCTGAGCTGTCGTTGATCGCTGTCGGCACGCCCTTTGACGGCGAGAGCATCGATCTATCACAGATTCGAGACGTCTCTTTGCAGGTTGGACGAGCCCTGACCTGGAAATCCGAGTATCACACGGTCATCGTGAAGAGCACTGTGGTGCCGGGAACAACCGATGACGTTGTCCGGCCCATTCTGGAAGAGGCCTCGGGCAAGCGCGCCGGTAGCGACTTCGGGCTCGGGATGAACCCGGAGTTCTTGCGCGAAGGTGAGGCTGTCGGTGACTTCATGAAGCCAGATCGGATCGTCATGGGCGGCATCGACGAGCGCACCCACCTGGCCCAGGAGGAGCTTTACGCCGCGTTCGAGGATGTGGACCGAGTTCGCACAACGAACCGCACGGCGGAGATGATCAAGTATGCGTCAAACTCGGTGCTCGCTACCATGATCTCATTCTCCAACGAGATCGCCAACCTCTGCTCGACGTTGGGCGACATCGATGTCGTGGAGGTCATGCGTGGTGTGCATTTGGACCGGCGCCTTTCTCCGATATTGCCGAACGGTCGCCGCCTCAAGCCCGGATTCACCACGTACCTGGAGGCCGGTTGCGGGTTCGGTGGAAGCTGTTTCCCTAAAGACGTCCGGGCGCTGGTCGCACAGGGCCGAGACGCCGGTGTGCCCATGCGGGTGCTAGAGGCGGTCATGAATGTCAACCACTCCCAGCCGCTGGAGATTGTGAAGCTTCTGGCGCGGCACTTCGATTCTTTGAAGGGCGTGAAGGTGACAATACTGGGGCTGGCTTTCAAGCCGGGTACCGATGATATGCGGGAGTCGCCTGCCATTCCCGTGGTCAATACCCTTCGGTCGCTGGGCGCGCAGCTGACGCTCCACGATCCCGTAGCTGTCGAGGAAGCGAGAAAGGTCTTCGGCGCAGATGGGCTGAGCTACAGCACGGACCTGGCCGCAGCCATAGATGGCTCCGCAGCGATCGTCTTGCTCACCCGTTGGCCAGAGTATATGAGCGTCCCCGAACTGGCTCAGCAGGCGATTGAGAAACCCCTGGTGGTGGACGGGCGGCGGCTCCTCGCTCAGGACGCCGTCGAGCGCTACGAAGGGATCGGACTGAGACGGACCGATGCACGCTCGTTCGAATCGGTGGTTGGTTAGTCTCCGTAAGTGAGGCCGATGCGATGGAGGTCGTAGGGCTCGTACCGGCGGCGGGTTGGGCACACCGGATCTCTCCGCTTCCGTGCAGCAAAGAGATCTTCCCCGTCGGTTTTTGGACGCCGAAGGGCGGTGACGGGCCTCGGCCCAAGGCCGCCGCACATCATCTACTGGAGAAGATGTCGCGTGCCGGGGCGCGTAAGGCCGTCGTGGTGTTGCGTGACGGCAAGTGGGACATCCCAGGGTACTTCGGGGGCGGCGAATTCTTGGGGATGCACCTGGCCTACGTGATGAATCGCCGTCCCTATGGCGTGCCGTTCACTCTGGACGACGCCTATCCTTTCTATGAAAACTCGTTAGTGGTGTTCGGCTTTCCGGACATCGTCTTCAAGCCCGACGTGACCTTCGAGAAGCTGCTCGAAAAGCGCCAGGCCAGCGGTGCTGAGCTCGTCCTCGGCATATTCCCGGCTGATTGCCCGCAGAAGATGGACATGGTGAGGCTGGACTCTCAGGGCAGAATCACTGAGATCGATATCAAGCCCCGCGAGACGGACCTGCGTTACACCTGGCTCGCCGCGGCCTGGGGACCTGAACTTTCGGAGTTCATGCATGCTTTCGTCGAGAAGGCAGCCCCGGAGGTCGCAGCCGCAGGAGGAAAATGGCGCGGCGCTGAAATGTACGTCGGCGATGTGCTGCGCGAGGCCATTGAAGCTGGGATGCATGTCGAGACCGTCGTGTTCGAGGACGGACGCTATGCTGAC
>JABDII010000156.1 GCA_013003805.1 Gemmatimonadales bacterium | reverse complement strand
GGGTAACTGCATCCGGGCCAGCTCTCGCCGGACCGGAGCGAGCAGCTCTTCGGCTGGGAGCATGGAGAGGTACTGTCCGTTCATCCATTCGAGTTTGGTCGTGTCGAAGATCGCCGGCTTCTTCTGGATGGCCTCAAGGGAGAAGGCGTCGATCATCTCGCGTTCCGTGAGGATCTCCCGGTCGTCCCCCGGCGACCACCCCAAGAGCACCAGAAAGTTGCGCATTGCGGTCGGGAGAATCCCGTGTTCCTGCTAGTCACCCACGGCCGTCGCGCCGTGTCGCTTCGAGAGTTTCTTCCCGTCGGTGCCGAGAATCATGGGCACATGGGCGAAAACGGGAGACTCCCGATCGAGCGCGCGATAGATGGCGACTTGTTTCGGCGTGTTGGAAATGTGATCGGCTCCCCGAATGACATGCGTGATCCCCATCTCCAAATCGTCTGCGACGACCGCGAGATTGTAGATGGGAGAGCCATCGCTTCGTAGGATGACGAAGTCGTCCAGGTCGCGTCCGTGAAAGCTGATCCGGCCGTGCACCGCGTCGTCCCAAGCCAACTCCTCGTCCGGCATGAGGAAGCGGATGGCGAACGGCGTTCCCGCGTCGAGCTTCGCGGTCTGCTCGGCCGGGGAGAGATGATAGCAGCGGCGATCGTAGGCAAAGGGGGTCTTCTGCCGGTCGGCCTTCTGCCGTTGCTCCGCCAGCTCCACCACCGAGCAGAAGCACCGGTAGGCCTTGCCCTCGGCGAGGAGCCGCTCTGCCGTTTGCCGCTGCTGACGCGCGAAGTCGGCCTGGAAGAACGGCCCCTCATCCCATTGGATGCCGAGCCAGATCAGACCATCGTGGATGACCTTGGTGTGCTCGTCGCTGCTCCGCGCACGGTCCGTGTCCTCGATCCGGAGCACGAGGGTGCCGCCGGTCTGCCGGGCAAAAAGCCAGTTGAACAGGGCGGTTCGCGCTCCACCGACATGCAAGTAGCCGGTGGGTGAGGGGGCAAACCGAGCGCGAGGTACGGACATGGACAGGCTGGGTTGGGGTCACCGCCAAGAGGGCGGGGTGCGGGTACAGGAGGCCGCCCGGCAGAACACGTGACTTGGGTCGAGAGAACGGAGCGGGAGGGATTCGAACCCTCGATAGGGCTATAAACCCTATGCCGGTTTAGCAAACCGGTGCCTTCAGCCACTCGGCCACCGCTCCCGGGCGTGGAAAGTGATCGTCCGGCTCGACCGGGGCAAGGTCTCGCGCGTCCGCTGGGCGTGCTACGACCTCAGGAACGGCGTCGTGTGCGGGCCCAGTCGCCCACCCGACCGAGTTTGCCCTGCCAGGACGAATTGCCAATATTCTTCTCATGATTCGCCGGCCTCTGGCCCCGCTGCTCCTCGCCGCCGTCGCCTGCTCCGATGGAGCCCCGACGGCGTCGCTTGATCACTCGGTCGAAGGGACGTGGATTCTCACCGCCTCCATCCGGGGCGGCCTGGCCGATTGTTACATCGGCGGGGTGGAACTCCTCCTGACGCCTACCGATTCCGGATTCGTTGGGTCGACCGAGGGTGGCGCCGTGGTCTGCGCCGACGGCGTTGAGACCGTTCAGATCGAGGCTCCGCCGCGAAGGGTCTTTCGCGGTACCGTACTGGGCGACAGTGTCCGCTTCTCGCTCGCTTTTCGCTTCTCCAGCTATTTCGGGGTGTTTGATGGGGACGACGCCATGCGGGGCGAGCTCGTGGAGGGCGTTGGCGCCCGCCAGAACAGTGGAGTCTGGCGCGCCACGCGAAAGTAGACCCTCCGACGTGATGCGAGGAAATTCAAAGGCCCGAGGCATTGCCTCGGGCCTCCGTGCGTTTAGCGACGCTCGATGTGCACGCCGCCGTTGGTGGTGATGGCTCGAATCGGCGGTCCGCCGTCTCCCAGGGTCACGGAGAGGCGCTTGGTGACCCGGCCCTGAACGGTCACCGGAAAGTCGATGTGGAGCCCGCCGTTGGTGGTGCCGGTCTCGAGTTTGGCCGAATAGTCCGCGGGCACAGCCATGGTAACGCCCCCGTTCTTGGTCTCGGCGTCGAGTCCAGCCCCCTCCCAACGCGAGCCACTCAGCTCGATATGCAGGCCTCCGTTTTTGCCGCGGGCCCGGACGTCACCCCCGAGGTCACTGAGGTGGAGTCCGCCATTCACCGTGGCGAGTTCCATGGTGCCACGCACCCCGGTCACGTGGACCCCGCCGTTTTTGGTGTCGAGATCCAGGTCGTGAGTGCGTGGGACGAAGATTTCGTAGCTCGCGGACCAGTGTTCGTTGCGGCTTGTCGAGGGTCCATCGGCCCCGAGAACGCCGCGGTCGGCTTCTATTTGCACTTGGGAGACCATGGCCCGGGCGCGGTCGTCCGATCGCGCATGGCCCACCACGACCACACGGACGGCGATCTCATTCTGGTCCCATCCCTTGACGAGAATGCCGCCGTTGGGTCCGCCCTTCACTCGGAGGCCGCTTGCGTGGGGAGTAAGTGTCAGGGATTTCACTTCACAATGGCGCGCCCGATCTCCGTTGCCGCGATGGGAGTCGCAATTGGTCTCCCATTGTTGGGCCGCTACCGAAGGGGGGCTGGTCGCGAGGGCAACGACGAGGCCGGAGAGGGCGAGGGATATGAGGGGATGCAAGGGTCTCATCGGGATATGGCTCCTGGTCGAGGGTGTACCGGGGGATCACCTAGTTAGATAGGCGCCAGAGCCACAGGGTTGCGTCGACCGAGCTCGAAAACCGCTACTCGAAGATGTGGTGCGAAATCGTGTAGTGGATCAGGCCGGCGGTGGTACTCACTCCCAACAGCTTCTTGAGGCGGCCGCGATGGAATTCGATGGCTTTAACGCTCAAGCCGAGCGCGTCAGCGGTCTCGGCCGTGGTGGACCCGAGCACGAGGTGGCGCAGCACCTCGCGTTGCCGCTGGGTGAGCTGGACTCCCGGTGCCACCTGCTCGTCGGCAGTGGCCTTGTCGTCCCCGCTGCCCGCGCGGGAGTAGGCCTTGAGCTTCTTGGCCATGGCCGGATCCATATAGCTCTCGCCTTCGAGTGCCTTCTCGATCGCGGTCAGAAGCACCTTCCTCGGCGAGTGTTTGAGCACGAAGCCGGAAGCATCGGCCCGTAGGGCCTCGACGGCGAAGAGGGCGTCGTCGTGCATGGTGAGGATTATCACCTTGGTGCGCCATCCGAGCTTCTTCATTCGGCGGGCCACGTCGATCCCGCTCTGCCCCGGCATGGACACGTCCACCAGCGCGACGTCGGGACTCAGCCGCTCGATCTCGTCCAACACGTCGGACCCGCGGTGGACCATGCCGACGACGCGATAGCGAGGCTCGAGCGCACCAACCAATCCCTCGCAGAACATCTTGTGGTCGTCGGCTATGAGGACGCGCTTCGTGCGTATCATGGCGCCCTCCGTAGCGGGACCCATGCTTCAACTCGGGTGCCTTGGTCGGAAGGCGTCACCGTCAGGCGGCCGTTGATCAATCGCATCCTCTCTTTCATGCTGGTCATGCCTAGCCCCTGGACGGTATCCTCCCAGCCTTCCGGCAGTCCCTCGCCACGGTCTTCGATGATCAACTCAATGCCCCCTTCACGTTCCGACATTGAGAGTACCGCGTGGTCGACCTGGGCATGTTGGGCCACGTTCCGCAGGGCCTCCTGGGCGATCCGGTAGAGGCTGGTGGTGAGCTCCTTTGCTAGCGAGGTGGACTTCCTGGGCAGGTCGATGTTCATCTCAACCCGAACGCCGTCGACCCTCTGCATCTCCTCCGCCATGACCTCGAGCGCCGCCTCCAACCCAAGGTGGTCCAACACGGCCGGGTGCATCCGCTTGGCTATGTGGCGGACGTCATCTGCCAAGTCGGTGACTTCCTCTCGAAACTCACTGACCCAGCGGGCATAGGCCTCCCGGCTGTCCGGTGGCGTCCTGTCCTTGTCGTCCAGCTCGCCCACCAGTACTGCCACCCGCTGGAGCACGTCGTCGTGAAGTTCCCGGGCCACGAGGGCGCGCTCTTCCTCGTGGGCTGCCAAGAGGCGGTCGCTGAATGACCGAACGGCTGCCACGTGCCGTTTCTGTTGTGCCAACGTTGCGATCACGAAGGCGACGACGAGAATCGTGACGGCGCCGGCGGCTGCGAGAAAGATCCACCAAAGGTCGGGCGCGATCGTCCGCACAGAACTCCTCCAGTCAGTAGTAGCAGTGACAGCACGCCGAATCCAGCCTTCACGTAATAAGAGGTCCGCAGGTATTCCATTTGTCCTGCGTTCAGCAACAATTGACTGATCGGGTCGTGCACTACTACGATCCCGAAATACAGGGCCCACCCCAGGCTGACCCAGAACCAGGGCGCTCGTAACGGTGTATCTGTGCCTCTGAACGAGGTGACAAGGGTGTAGCCGGCCACGGAAAGTACGAGGAGCGCTTGCAGTGGAGCAGTAAACCTGCTGAATTGCTGAAAGTCTTCAACAGCAAGGGAAACTACCAGCCAGACGACTACGTAGATCGCCACCGCGATTCGGACCGCGTCGCGGGCGAGCTTCGACACCTGCCAAAAGGAGAACGACCAGACAATCAATCCGGTAGTGAGTGGTAATGCCGCATGGGTCAACCAAAGGTTGTTGATTCCGGTACCGGCCACTATCAGCATGAACGTGTCCTGTACGAACATGAGACCCAAAGCGGCGCCGGTCAGCCAGAGCGCCGGAGGGGTCGGACGGCGTACGAACAGGAGCGCCACAATCGGGAGCAATTGACCCCAGATGGCGATGTACGTGAGACTGTCTGCCACCGGCTAACCCTACTGGTGTAGAGCGCTTGCGTCAGGGCAAAACGGTGGGCAAGGGCGGTACTTCTCCGCGATCGTCCCGTCATCGAGATCGTTCCCTTGTCCGTCCACCCCGACCACGACCAGGGCGGGACTCCCATCGGGATTGAGCCCATAATAGACCCGAACACCGGCAACGCCCGACTCGCCTAGCATCTGGTCGAGTACCGCCCGATCGAAGTATCCGCCAACTGTGGTTCCAGGCGGGTTTGCCTCCCGGAATGCCTGGGTCAGCTGCGCTGCCTCGGTCACCGACATGGCGTGTAGGGCAACGGCTTCCGCCGAGGGCGGCGCCATGCCGGCCTGCTGGGCCGGTTCCTCGCCTCGACAGCCCAGAACAGTCACC
>JABDII010000150.1 GCA_013003805.1 Gemmatimonadales bacterium | reverse complement strand
CGTGCTTACCGTTGCACGTCGAGAGATGCCCATCAGTTGTTGGCCTCCCAAAGGACACAGCGGCTCAACGCGTCCTTTAATGTCATAGCTATGGGGACACGTTTGAACAAAGGATGAAGAAACCGTGAAAAGGGCCCACGTACGCCCCTCGATGAGTACCTTGGTGCGTATGCACGGCGGGTGGTATCATATCGACCTTGTTTGCGTGCTCCCGCCGCGGTGGGGGCAGGTGGGCACAGAGCACATTGTCGGGGGGAGTCCTACGATGCGACACCAGGCACTCGCGCTCCTGGTTCTCGGCACCAGCCTCAATGCCGGCCCCGTAGCGGGTCAGGTCTCAGCAGGGGTCCACGGCGATTGGGGCAGCGACATGGACTTTGGAGTCGGCGCTCGGGCCGTGCTCGGTCTCGAGCGTCTCGTGCCGAACCTCGAGACCGTCGGATCATTCGACTATTTCTTTCCGGGCGATGACTTCGGCGCGGACGTGACGTACTGGGAGTTGAACCTCAACCTCGTCTACCGGTTTGAGATCAAGGACTCCCCAGTCAAGCCATATGCGGGTGCCGGCCTCAACTTCGCCTACTTGAACGCCTCCGTGGACGTGCTTGGCACCACGGCGTCAGGCGACGAGACGCGAGGCGGACTCAACCTGTTGGGCGGGCTCCTCTTCGACATCGGCCGCGCCAAACCGTTTGTCGAGGGGAGGGTCGAGGCCGGTGGCGGCGACCAGTTCGTGGTGAGTGCGGGTGTGCGGTTTTAGTCCAGACCTTCCGCACCGCGGAAGTCGGAGCTTCGATTCGGTACAAGCCGCCGCTAACGGCTGATACCGCCGCTGTCTTCGCCGAGCCGGCAGCGGTGGCGAGCTTGGCGGGGCTGGACGTGAGGGGTTTCCCTAAAGCCTCCCTTGCGACCTATCCAGGCATACCCGCATTCTAGGGATGGAACCGGCTTCATTTCGAAGCCTATTACTCTTTGGGCAGGCGATGTTCGTCGGCAATGTGAGGAGCCGTGAAAGCTGCGATTTCAATCCTGCTGGTCGGTCTCGTTGCGTCGTGTACTTCTACACACGATGAGGAAGCCGCTCGAACCGCGGTACTCGCGACGCTCGACTCTTGGAACAGAGGCTGGGTCGAGGGGGATGCTTCGGTGGCTGTCGAGGACTACTCCGAGGATGCCGACTGGACCAACGCTTTCGGCGATCGCTTTCAGGGGCGCGAAGCCCTGCGGGAAGGGCTGGAGTTCATCTTCGGCCTGGGC
Source organism: Gemmatimonadales bacterium (assembly GCA_013003805.1). Classification (GTDB taxonomy): domain Bacteria; phylum Gemmatimonadota; class Gemmatimonadetes; order Gemmatimonadales; family GWC2-71-9; genus JABDII01. The sequence continues at coordinate 4,068 of JABDII010000150.1, read as the reverse complement.
TTCGTCATGGCTGGAACCTCTTCGGACAACGAGTTCTCAGACGTGACGTTCCTGGCGCCAGATGTCGCTCTCCTCCGTAGCAAGCTCGTGCGCACTGGTCAGCAGATGTCGAATGGATCCCAGATGCAGGATCGTCACATCCATCATCTGCGCGTGCTACAGCGTCGCGACGGAGAGTGGAAGATCGTCAGTCACCTGATCTCGCAGGCTCAGGAGAAGCGGTAGTGCCTTCGGTGGATCTAGCGCCGCATACTATTGCGAGGTGCACCCTGGCGCGGACGTTTCGCCCTCGCGGGTACGTCGAGGGCTGCCCAACAAGCCGCTGCAACGGACCGGCTACGCTGGCCGCTGAGCGGCAACGACGTTAGGCCGCGAGCACCCGAAACTAAGGAGACAGACTCGTGTCAGATGGCCGGTTCGCACAGATGATCGAAGGCGCTCGCAAATGGAAACGGAGGGAGGTGGCCATGATATACATCCTTCGTGGCGCCATTGTCATCGTTGCGGTCGCCCTGGCGCTGGTCGGGCCGAGCGTCGTGGTGGCCCAAGACAACGCTTGGCCACAGCGGGTGCTTATCACCAACGACAACGGCATCGAGGACGTTGCCACTCAGGCGCTTGCGCGCGGATTCGCACGCAGCGCGGACGTTGTTCTCGTCGCGTCGAGCGAGGACCGGAGCGGCACATCAAACCTCATGACGTTCACACGGACCGGCAAGTTCGTAGTCGAGCGCCGTGATATCGGCGAGGGTGTTCAAGCCTGGGCTTTGGACGGCTACCCCGCTGACTGTGTGGTCTTCGCGGTGGCCGGTCCGATGGCCGACGCGCTACCGGATCTTGTCGTGTCGGGGATCAATGGCGGCGCCAACATGTCGGACGAGTGGTTTGGCTCCGGTACCATCGGGGCAGCGCGCACGGCCGCATTCCTCGGAATCCCCGCGATCGCCGTCTCAGGCGTCGAAGACGACGATCCAGACGCCGTAGCCGCCGTGGTGGATTGGGTCCTGCGCCTTGCCCGTAGCGGGATCATGCAAGAGATCCGGCCACCAAGCTACTTGACCGTTAGCCTGCCCGTTGGACCACCGTCGGAGATAACCGGCGTTGAAGTCGTGGAACGGGCCCGCGGCATCATGGGTGGAGCGGCGCAGCTCGACCCCGTGGCCAGTCAGGCCGTCCCGGGCAAGGAGGTTTGGTCAATTGCGATCGAACTCCGAGGCCGGCCGGGCGCTGAATCGGATGTAGCCGTTGTCGCGCGTGGTCGCATTGCCGTCGTCCCGATGCGTGTCGGCGACGCCGATCCAGAATTGCTGGATTGGTTGCGTACGAACAGCGGCTTACTACCCCCGTGGCAGCCGGACTCAAGGGACCGGTAGGCATCTTACGACGCGGCCCAACGGGCCGTTGAGGCTGACGGTCTCCTTAGGCGCCCGCAGCTTATCGGCAAGGGCGTCAGAGAGCATCGTGAGACAATGCGCGTAGTCGTGCTTGGAGCGACAGGGCAGGCCGGGCGTGTGGTCAGTCGCCTATTGCTGGAAGAGGGAGGGATCGACCTCGTGGTCTGCGGCCGAAATGAGAGTCGGCTGAGAGCCCTTGAGTCATCGCTTTCTGACAATGGCGGGTCCGTCAGCACGGCGGCGTTCGATTTATCCGATAGCGCCAGGCTTGATTCGGTCCTCGAGTCGGCCGATGTCGTAATCGGAGCTACGAGCAGTTGGCGGGACGGTCCCTGGATCGCAGAGCGGGCGATTCAGAACCGCACATCCTACCTCGGCATCTACATGTCCACGCCGGAGAAATGGACCCAGCTTCGGGCCCTCCAGGACGACTGCCTGAAGCAGCAGGTTGCGGTCGTAGACGACGGCGGAGTCCATCCTGGTCTGGCCGGAGCAATGATCCGCTTCGTGAACGAGGAGTCCCCGCTTGCCGCCGCGTGGGTTGGCGGCAAGTTCGCTCTCAGATGGAGCGCCCTGGATCTCGCTCCCGAGACGATCCTCGACTTCGTGGCTGAACTCCGAGCAATGGACCCGACGCTCTACCTCGACGGTGAATGGGTGAGGGGTTATCGACACGCTCGCCGTTTCGACTTCGAAGACGGACGTGGGTCAACGTCCTGCGTCCCAATGTGCCTCGAAGAGGTCCGTGAGCTAGTGAAGGAGGTGCCCGACCTGCGATCCGCGGGCTTCTTCATCGCGGGCTTCGGTCCACTGGTGGACTACGCGGTGCTGCCCCTGGGGCTCGCACTTGGCGGCCTCCACCCCAGTGCGGCCGCGCGGTGGGTTTGGTGGGGTCTCCGACGGTTTGCCTCCTCGGAGGAGTGCGCTGCCTTGGTTCTGCAAGCCATGACTCGAGACGGGCGGCAGATCAGGCTGCGAGTGTCGCATCCTGACGCCTATGCGCTGACGGCGATTCCGGCAGTCGCGGCGGTGCGGCAATTGCTCGCGGCACCGAGACCCGGCGCATGGACACAAGCAGCGTTCGTGGAGCCACGACCGTTTTTCGAAAGCATCCAGACACGAGGTGTCAGCGTTGAGCTCGAGGGGCATGCTCTCTAACAAGCGATTGCTGCTGGGACGGAGGGACTAGTGGATACGCTTCGCTTGTCACCTGGCTGGCCGTGCCGCAGAATCGCGAGACGTTAGGCGGCAAGAAGACGACTATGGCATTCGAGATCTTCCTTTTCCGATTCAAGGAGTCTCACGTTGAGCTTCTTAACGCGACAGCAGTATCGGGAGTACTCGAGCGTCATGGGATAGAAATGTCGTGCGAGCAAGACTACGTCGATCTCAGGGATGGGCTCAGTCTCGAAATCACTACCTCGGGAATCGATGAAGGCGAGCTCTTGGAGGTTGCCCTGAGCTTCAGGGGCACCTCTGATTCCCTACATCAACTGGTCTTCGATCTCATGCTCGCGACCGAAGCGACAGCGCTCGTTGTCGAGGGTAGGTCAACACCACTCCTCTCGAATCGATCTCAGGAGGCGGATCTTCCAGAGGCAGACTTCGCACCAGCTGTGGTCTGCAGCTCCTGGGAGGATGTCCGCACAGTAGTAGAACAAGGGTTCAGAAAGTGGGCCGAGTGGGTGGGGATAGAGTAAGCCGTTGCCCTGCCCGCAGCTCAAACACAGGGACGTTAGGCACCACCACACTATGGACTTTGTTGCCATTGATCTAGGCGTTCAGCCCGCACCGTCGGCCTATGACCAGCTACTGATTGAGGGCATGGGCGGGTTGCACGTCTTGTTCGATGCGATCAGCACAAGGAAAGGGAGAGACGGACGCTACGAAGACAGGGGCATAGCCGCAGTCGAATGTGTCGGCTGCACGATGACGAAGTACGGTTATCCGAACGACGAGGGAAGGCCTGAGCACCCGCTCTGGTCGAAAGGCCTCAGCGAATGCCAGTCACCGATACTCGAGGTCCGCGGATCGCCGTGGCTGGAGGAGGTCATGGGGCAGATGACGCAATCTGCCCGTCGCATTTGGGGGGAACAGTACGAGCGTACGTACAAAGTGACAGAACGTTCCCGCAAAGGACCCGGTGCACGGCACTTCATCTTCCTTTTTCGGGAGCATACGTTTGAATGCATCGCGAGTGATTTGGTCGTAACACTCTATTCGGGGTCCTGGCCGACGGTTGCAGCAAAGGTGCTGGCTGCTCGATCTTGGAGCGATTAGGCTCATATGACGAGGCCGCCCAACAGCCGCGTGCAGTAGTCGGGCTCTGCCGCTTTTCAAAGGAAGTCGTTCATGTGAGCAGGGCGGGCTAGTGTGGCCCGCCACTTACGCGGAATTCGTTAGGCTCACAAATGACCGGGCCTAGGATTCAGTAAGGAGGAAAGATGAACTTGCTTGGCAGACTGCTCTCTCAGAGTGGAAAGCCTCGCGGACGGTTTGGCCGATTCCTTGTTCGCGGCATGAACTTCGGGCATTCCGGTTTGACGCGTTGGGGTCTCACAAAGGTGGAGATTCGAGATAACGCGACTGTTCTCGACATCGGGTGCGGTGGCGGTCGAGCACTCGAGCGTCTCGCTTCCCTCGCTAGCCTTGGCAAGGTGGTCGGTATCGACTA
>JABDII010000137.1 GCA_013003805.1 Gemmatimonadales bacterium | reverse complement strand
AATCGCTGCACGGGGTCGAGAAACTGAGTGAAGGTTATGGTGGCCGTCGTGCTGTCTCGCACGGCAACATTCTCGATGCGCGGCCCGACCGTATCGTGCGGGAACGCCCACACCTCGCCGACGGAGGTCTCCCCAACGGCCACACGGACTGTGTCGTAGAGTTCACGCGGGTCCGGTCGCATGTCGCGGTTCTGGTCGAGGACGCCTTTCACGACATACTCACCGTTTGGAATCGGAGCAAGGGAGAAAGCGCCGTTCGAATCAGTCGCGACTCGGTAGGCGAGCCGATCGGGAAGCAGCTCGGCTTGGACCAGCGCTCCCACAGCGGGCTGACCCCGAGTCCAATCCAGCACGCGGCCATCGAGGCGGTGCTCTGGAGCGGGCGCGCCGGTGCTCAGAGTGATGACGACCGTTGAATCGGAGCGATTGCGGCGGAGGTCGACGACGCCGGGTCGGAGTTCGATTCGATAGATCCTGTTGGGCTGCCAGCCCTCTTTCGGTCGTACCGTGATGCGATTCCGCTTCCAGCTGACCTTGGGAACCTCGTCCGAAGGAGAGAGGATGATGAGACGCTCCAGGTCCCCGGTCCCGAGTCCCTGATTCGGGCTGCTGCCTTCGGAGATGACTTCATCGAATATGAACTCCGCACTCCCATCGAAGTTTGGAGGGACCACCAAGGAATCCGGCCGGATGGCCACGACTTGGGGGGGGAGTGGGTCAGCAGGAGCGCCGGGCGGCGGCTCCATCTTGGCGCAGGCAATGAGAGCGAGGAGGCCCACGCCCCCCAACACCTCGAATCGGGTTGGTGCGTGCGCGGTCATGCGCAGCCGAGCAGCTGCCGCTTTTCTGCCAGGACCGTCGATTGCTCTTCCCAAGCGGCGAGTTTGTGCCGCTCTTTGTCCACAACGAGGGGCGGAGCTCGGGAGACGAACTGATCGTTGGCGAGCTTCCGGCGTTGCGATTCAATGAGCGTTCCGAGTCGTTGGATCTCCGCTGCAAGCCGGGCACACTCGCGTGCGATGTCGATGGCATCGCCCAGGGGGACAAAGACTCCGTTGCCGTCAGATAGCACGTCGTGCCCGCCTGGCTCGCTGGATGGCTCCCCGAAACTCAGCTCGTCGACTTTCGCCAGGCGGCGGATGGTGTCGGCCTGGGACTCGAACGCGGGGTTGCTCCAGGCCACTCGCACCCGTACGCGCTGCGCCGGTTCGACGTGGTATTCAGCACGAATCGCGCGAATGGCGCCCACCAACTCCTGGACCAGCCCAAATGCCCGCTCCGCCTCGTGGTCGGTGGCCCGCGAGTCGGGCTTGGGCCACGGGGCGCTCATGATACTCACGCCTTTTGGATGATCCGGGATTCGTTGCCACAGCGTCTCGGTAATGAACGGCATAATCGGATGTAAGAGACGCAGCGCTACCTCGAAGGTCTTCACGACGACGGCGCGCGCGACATCGCCCCCCGGCTCTTCGCCGTAGAGACGGGGCTTACTTTGCTCGAGATACCAATCGGCGAGATCGGACCAGAGAAAGCGATAGACGGCGTTCGCCGCGTCGTTCAGCCGGAACCGTTCGTAGGCCGTGGTCGCCGCCACAACCGTTTCCTGGCAGCGGGTGATGACCCACCGGTCGGGCAGGGTCAGTTCCTCGGGCCGGACGACGTTCGAGCTGTCTCCGGCGAGGGGCCGAGTCGGTTCGGTCACATTGGTGAGGATGAACCGCGCAGCATTCCAGACCTTGTTTGCGAAATTCCGGCCCGACGCGAAGGATGATTCGAGATCGTCCGGATCGAGGATGAGATCGGTGCCGACTGCCATGCCGGAGACCACCGTAAAGCGGAGTGCGTCGGCCCCGTACCGGTCGACGACCTCCAGGGGGTCGATCCCGTTGCCCAATGACTTCGACATCTTCCGATGCTGCGTGTCCCGCACGGTGCCGTGGAGGTACACGGTTGAGAATGGGACGCCGCCCATGAACTTGAGACCGGCCATGATCATCCGCGCGACCCAGAAGTAGAGAATCTCTGGCGCGGTCACCAACGTGCTGCCTGGGTAGAACGCCGCGAGATCGGCTGTCCGGTCCGGCCACCCCAGGCTCGAGAACGGGACCAGCCAGGACGAGAACCACGTATCGAGGACGTCGTCGTCCTGCCGCACCGCTCCGCCGCATGCCGGACACGCGGTCACGTCGGTACGACTGACGGTGAGCTCGCCGCAGCCGGAATCGGCGCAGTACCACACCGGAATCCGATGCCCCCACCACAGCTGCCGGGAGATGCACCAATCTCGGATATTCTCCATCCAACTTGCGAATTCTTCGCCCCGCCGGGCCGGAATGAAGGAAACGGCTCCCGTCCGATAGGCCTCGAGCGCGGGCCCGGCCAGCGGCGCCATTTTCACGAACCACTGCTCGGACAGCCGCGGTTCGACCACCGTGTGACAACGGTAGCAGTGTCCCACGGCATGTCGGTGAGGCTCGATCCGGTCGAGCAATCCCGCCCGTTCGAATTCGGCGACGACCTTGGCGCGGGCCTCGAATCGATCCAAGCCCCGGAAACGGGCCGGGGCTTCTTCACCGATACGTGCTTCGCCGGTAAGGATGTCGATCGAGGGAAGGTCGTGGCGCTGGCCGATCTCGAAGTCGAGCGGGTCGTGAGCCGGGGTCACCTTGACTGCGCCGGTGCCGAACGACGGGTCGACTCCGTCGTCTGCGACGATAGGCACCTCCCGGTCGACCACCGGCAAGCGAATCGTCTCCCCGATCAACCGGTCGTAGCGCTCATCCTCGGGATGCACGGCCACGGCCGTGTCGCCCAACATGGTCTCGGGTCGCGTGGTCGCCACCACGAGGTGTCCCGTGCCGGAGGCAAGAGGGTAGCGCAAGTGCCAGAGGGATCCGTCCACCTCTCGCTTTTCCGCCTCCTCATTGGAAAGCGCGGTGTGGCAGCGCGGGCACCAATTGATGACGTAGTTCCCACGATAAATCAGGCCTTCTTCGTAGAGCCGGACGAAGGTCTCTCGGACGGATCGTGAGAGTGCCGGATCGAGCGTAAAGTACGTGCGGGTCCAGTCGCAACTCGCGCCGATGGCCTTGAGTTGATCGAGAATGGTCGCGCCCGTTTCGCGGACATGATCCCACACCCGGGCCTCGAACGCGTCTCGTCCGATCTCGTGCCGGGTCGTGCCCTCTGCCAAGAGCATGCGCTCGACGACGTTTTGCGTCGCAATCCCGGCGTGATCGGTACCGGGTAGCCACAGCACCTCCTTGCCACGCATCCGTTCGAATCGCACCAACACGTCCTGGACGGTGTTGTTCAGGCCGTGTCCCATGTGAAGGTTGGCCGTCACGTTCGGAGGCGGCATCATGATCACGTAGCGGGGGCGTCCAGCATCGCGGTCGGCGCCGAAGAGGTCGGCCACCGACCACCAGCGATAGAGATCGGCTTCGATCTCTCGAGGCGCATAGTGGGATGCGGTTCCCAAGAGCCGCCCCGTGAGGCCTGGGAGCGGGCCCTTGGTCCTGCGTCGGCGCTGGAGCTGTGGGCTCATGCGCTTTGGTCGGTGAGCCTCAGGTCGGGAAAGCGGCGTTGGTCATCCTCGCCGCGGACCAGCACACTATTGATGAGGGTATCGATGCCTGGAAGACGATTCACCAACCTCGCGGCTCGGGCCCGCGCGGCCCGGTCGTCGACCCATCCGGTTACCTCGACGGTTCGCGGGCCGATGGGTCGGGTGGAAAGCGCGGCGAGCCCGGGATCGGTTGCCAGGGCGGCCTGGGCCCGCGCTGCGGCGCCCGCGGCAGTGGGCGGCGGGCCACGGCGGGCCGTGCCGACGCGGGGTTGTGCCAGTCGCCGAGGCGTCGTCGGTCCAAACCACTCCCCGAGGATGATGCCGGCCACGAGCCCTGCGGCGAATCCCGCGAGGGACCATCCCACGGTCTGGCTTGGGCCGAGCTGCTCTCTTCCGTGCACGCCTTCCTCTTACATAAGATTTTGTACCGCAGTTAAGTTAACACCGTTTCCTGCCCAATTGAGAGGCGTCATTCCGGCCTGAACGAGGGTGCGCGATGAGCGAGGAAAAGACGGAAGTGACTGCGGCGGAATTGGTACGGTGGCTCCCGGTCGCGGCGATCGTGGTAGCCGGAATCATCCTGTTCTTTTGGTTCCTGAGCACCACGCAGGCCACGGCTTCCCCCGGCGTCATGCAAGGCCCGATGTGAACATCCGCCTGACTCTTCCGGATGGCAGTGTCCGTGAGGTGGCACGGGGGACGACACCGGCTGACGTCGCTGGGCAGATCGGTCCCGGACTCGCCAAGGCCGCGGTCGCGGCGAAGGTCAACGGAGCCGTCTGGGACCTCCACCGTCCGTTGGAGACGGATGCCGACTTCGCGATCCTCACCAATCGCGACCCGGCAGCCCTTGATGTCTTGCGCCACTCGTCCGCTCATATCCTGGCCACCGCTGTCCGGGAGATCTTCCCCGGTGCGGGCATCGGGTTCGGACCGCCGATCGAAGACGGCTTCTACTACGACTTCGATGTACCGCGTCCCTTTACGCCGGAGGACCTCGCCGAGATCGAACATCGCATGGTGGCCGTTGCCAAGCGTGATGATCCCTTCGTGCGCGAGGTCGTGGATCGCGATACGGCCAACACGCGTTTCAGCGACGACGCCCTAAAGCTCGAACGCATCGAGGAGCTCGGGGACGACGAAGTGATCTCGGTGTACACCAACGGGCCGTTCACCGACTTGTGCCGGGGACCGCACATTCCGAGTACAGGACTGGTCAAGCACTTCAAGCTGTTGCACGCTGCGGCCGCCTATTGGAGAGGAGACGAGAACCGCCAATCCCTGCAGCGGATCTACGGCACGGCGTGGTTCACGAAGGCGGAACTCGAGGCCTACCTGCATCGTCTCGAGGAAGCGCGAAAACGAGACCACCGTATCCTCGCGAAGCAACTCGACTTGTACTCCATCCAGGAAGACGTCGGTCCGGGTCTGGTCTTCTGGCATCCCAAGGGTGCCATGGTCAAATGGTTGCTCTCTCGGGAGGTCGAAGATGACAACCTCGCGTGCGGGTACGATTTGGTCTACACGCCGAACATCACGCGAGAAGAGTTGTTCCAGATCTCGGGTCACCTCCCGCTGTATGAGGCGCAACAGTATCCAGGGATGGGGGCTGGCCGTGAGGAGGCGGAGCATGTGCGGTATCGGGTCAAGCCGATGAACTGCCCGATGCACACGCTGATCTACAAATCGAAGCAACGCAGCTATCGGGATCTCCCGGTGCGCCTGTCTGAAGTCGCCAACGTGTATCGCAATGAGCGGTCGGGCACTCTTCATGGTCTGCTGCGCGTGCGTGGCCTCTGCATGGACGATGCTCACATTTTCTGCACGCCGGAACAAGCAGAGGACGAGATCTTTCTCTGCCTCGATCAAGTCGACCGACTGATCCGACGCACCTTCGGATTCGAGATGAGCTTCGAACTGTCGACCCGTCCCGACGAGAAGCTTGGCGATGACGTGGCCTGGGACGAGACGGAGGCCATCCTTCAGCGCGCGCTCGAGCGAAAGGAGATTCCGTTTTCGGTCGACCAGGGCGGGGGCGCCTTCTACGGTCCCAAGATCGATATCAAGTTCTTGGACGCCATCGGACGGGCGTGGCAGGGCCCAACGATCCAACTGGATTCGCAGCTGCCGGAGCGCTTTGCCCTGGAATTCATCGGTGCCGACAACCAGCCGCACCGACCGATCATGATCCACCGGGCCATCTACGGGACGCTCGAGCGGTTTATCGGGACACTGATCGAGCACTTCGCCGGCGCATTCCCGGTGTGGCTCGCCCCCGAGCAGGTTCGGGTGATCCCCATTTCCGATGCCCAAGCAGCCGGGGCCCACGGCGTGGCCGAGAACCTCCGATCGGCTGGACTGAGGGTGCATGTGGACGACCGGACCGAAACCCTGAACTACCGGATCCGCGAGGGCGAGGTCATGAAGGTGCCCTACATGGCGGTGATTGGACAGCGGGAACTCGAATCGGGGAGCGTCGCAGTACGGGTACGGGGCACAGGAAAGAAACAGGAGATACTGCCGGTCGAGCGCTTCGTGGCCCGCCTGGTCGAAGAAGTGCGGACCCGTGCGTTGTCGCCGTGATCAGGGTTCCCGACCTCGCTTGAACCCGGTCCCTGAGCGGGCTACCATTCACTGTCTGCCATCCCCCGGGTGGGCGGTTCCCAGATCCAGCATGTCGAATCCGTTGGAAGGCAGGTTCCCGTGAGCGACGCGACAACAGCCGTCATCCTCGCTGCCGTCCGGACCCCGGTGGGACGCTATCTCGGCGGCCTCTCTTCATTCACCGCGCCCCAACTCGGCGCCCAGGTCATCAAGGACGCCGTTGCCCGGGCGGGGATCGACGGGTCGGTGGTCGATGAAGTGATCATGGGTCAGGTCCTGCAAGGCGGCAGTGGTCAGGCCCCGGCCCGCCAGGCAATGATCCATGCCGGTCTCCCCGGCACCATTCCAGCCCTCACGATCAACAAGGTCTGCGGCTCGGGCCTCAAGGCCGTGATGCTCGCGGCCCAGGCGATCCGGGCATGTGATGCCCAATGCATCGTTGCAGGCGGGCAGGAAGCCATGTCCGCCTCGCCCCACTACCTCTTCGGTATGCGGAGCGGGATCAAAGCGGGCAACCAGACCCTCGTCGACGGGATGATTCACGATGGGCTGTGGGATTCCTTTGGCGACAACCACATGGGATCGTACGCCGAGTATACTGCTCGTAAGGCCTCCGTCAGCCGTGAGGACCAGGACGAGTTTGCCTACCAGAGTCATCGCAAGGCGGTGGCCGCGATGGAGTCCGGAAAGTTCTCCGCCGAGATTCTCCCCGTGGAAGTGGTAGGACGAAAGGGCACTACCGTGGTGTCGAACGACGAGAGCCCTCGCAAAGACACGTCGGTCGAAGCCCTGGCGCGGCTCAAGCCCGCCTTCGAAAAGGACGGCACCGTCACAGCAGGGAACGCCCCAGGGCTGAATGATGGCGCGAGTGCCTTGGTGATTTCTTCTCTCGCCTTCGCGAAGGCCCATGGGCTCACGCCGCACGTCCAAGTGACATCCTATGCCGCCGGCGGGGGCGAGCCCAAGGAGCTGTTCTTCGCGCCGATCGAGGCCGTCAAGAATCTCATGGCGAAGGCAGGCACCGCGATCTCGGATTACGACTTGATCGAAGCCAACGAGGCCTTTGCCGTGCAGGCCCTGGCCGACGGACGAGCACTGGGCTGGGACTGGGACCGAGTGAACGTGCACGGGGGAGCCGTCGCCTTGGGGCATCCCATCGGCGCGAGCGGTGCTCGCATCCTTACGACATTGCTCTACGCCATGCAAGACCGCGGCGCCGACACGGGACTCGCAACCTTGTGTCTCGGCGGCGGCAACGCGGTGGCGCTCAGCGTCCAACGACCTTAGCCAACCCGAGGAGTCGATGGCAAATCTCGAGAGCCAAAGCCCAGCGGTCGGACATACATCTTCGCATGCCTTGCGTCGAGGGCTCGCACTCGCGCTCGCGGCGGCAGTGGTCGCCCTCGCCGCCCGAGTTGCTGTCCCGTTGCCGTTCTCGCCTGTCCCGATGACGTTGTCGCCGTTGGCGGTACTCGTCGTTGGCGGGGTGCTCGGTGCCCGGATGGGCGCTGCGGCGCTGGCTCTCTATCTCGCAGCGGGGGCCATTGGCCTGCCGGTGTTCGCGGCCGGCGGTGGAGTGGGGTATCTCCTGGGGCCAACCGGCGGATATCTCCTCGCGTTCCCAGTCGCTGCGGCGCTCGTCGGCGCACTCGCTGTACCCGGCCGGGTTTGGCGCTCAGGCTTTGCAGCGCTCTCGGGCATGGCCGTCATTCACCTGGGTGGAACGGCGCAGCTCGCCTTGATTCTCGGCGACCTGGGCGAGGCGTGGCGTTGGGGATCGCTTCCGTTCCTACCGGGTGACGTTCTCAAGGTCGCCATCGCCGCCGTTCTCATCGCCGGAGGAACCTCCCGAGTCCGTTCCCTCCTCGCTTCTGAGTGAGGCGGGGCCTGTGGTGACCAGCTGGAAGTCCACCGCCAAGGCTGTCGGCTGGGCGGTGGTTTTCCTGGTGACTGCGTTCGCAGTGGCCTTGTCAGTCACGTGGCTCGTGGCCGCGGCACTCATAGGGGGCCTCGAGCCCGCGGCGGATTGGCTCAGGGTCTTGGGCCCGGCGCAGATCACCCTCCAGGGCGTCGCCATGACGCTCGCTGGTCTGCTCGCCACGTATTTGGTCGGCATCCGCGGGTTGGGCCTGGATCTCGAGTCCCTACGCTGGCGCGGCCCTGATTGGGCGGGCCGGGGCGTCCAATGGGGACTGGTGCTCGGAGCTGGAGCCGCGGCCCTCACGCTGCTCTCGGCGGTCGCTGTAGGGAATGCACGCTGGGTCGGTGACGAGGGTACCGCGCTTCAGTTTGTGACCCAGGGGCTCAAGACGC
>JABDII010000077.1 GCA_013003805.1 Gemmatimonadales bacterium | reverse complement strand
TGAACTACATGGCCGGCTCGAAGCAGACGGTGCAGCACGCGGTGGACCAGATCGAGACGGTGGGCGACCCGATGGAGTTCCTCACCAAGTTGCCGCACGACATGCACCAGCGGGACCTACGGGGCGGCGTCAAGGTGAAGAAGCAGGGCCTCATCAGTAAGCTCCCCAAGCCGACCAAACTCGCGCTCGAGATGGCGCTCCACGAGGAGCAGGAACGGCGCGCGCTCGCGGGTGAGCTGCTGGACCTGGAAATGGCATGGCGGGCGGCGGAGGAAGTGGCCCAGATCGCCGATGACCTCTTGGTGCCCAAAGAGATCGAAGAGCACATCGAACGACTCAGAACTCCGGGCAGCGAGACGGAAGCCTGACCGCTGTGGATCGTCTCCCCACGCTCGCAAGCGAACGGCTCCGGCTCCGCTGGCTGGAGGAGCGCGACGTTGATCCGCTGCACCAGATCTTCGCGGACCCCGCCGTCACCCGCTACTGGAGTGCCCCGCCGCTCGCGGATCTGTCCGCCGCTCGGGCCCTCCTGCAAGAGATCCGCGACTACTTCGCGCGCGGCACTCTCTATCAATGGGGCATCGCCCTGGCCGATACCGACCAGGTAATCGGTACCGTCACCCTGGCCTGGATCGACCGCGAGCACCGCCGCGCCGAGGTGGGCTTCGCGCTGGCCGCGTCGGCCTGGGGCCAGGGCTACGCCACCGAGGCGGTGGCTCGGCTCATCGAGTACGCCTTCGATGACATGGAACTGCATCGGCTCGGGGCCGACCTCGATCCGCGAAACGCGCCGTCGCTCCGGCTGCTCGAGCAGCTGGGCTTCCAGCGGGAAGGGCTCCTGCGCGAGCGGTATCATCTGGCCGGCGAGATTCAGGACTCGCTCATCATGGGCCTGTTGCGGCGTGAGTGGGCGGCACGGCGGCCGGATGCGTCCCGTACGGAATGACCGACCTCACCATCGAACTCAAAAAGAAGACCGACGGCTCCACTGCGCTCAGTTGCACCCGGGCCGATGGCACCGTCACCTGGCAGCATCACACGGGGCCACAGGCCCAGTTCTTCCCGCTCCACGACTTGACGCATTACGCGGTGGAAACTGTGCTGGGGCAACGGCGCGGATTCTACGGCCTGGTGGTGGGGGGCTGGAGTGTCACCGACTTCGGGAAGCCGTGGCCCAAGGGACCGCTACCATCCGAGGCGCTCGCGGCCGAGTTGATCGTCGGGTTCCTGGATACCGAGCGGGCTTCGATGGCCCGGTGGACCGCCGCTGACTTCGCCCAGCACGCGGCCATATACTTGGCCCAGCAGGGGCACGACCTGGCGTGTGAGCTGACGGACGGCGACCTTGGCCGGATACGCGGCAAGCGGAGCAAGCTGTTCGAGCGCTGGTCGGAGGTTGCCTTCGGTGAGTCGCTGGTGCTCGAGTTCTCCCGCGTGCCGTAGAAGGTCACCTGGTTCGCCGTCTATCGTCGGCGGCCAGCACCATAGAGACAACGACTATTAAGGAAGGGGGCTCGACATGACCCCGACCGCGGGACGGCTGATCGGCGCCGTGGCGGCGACGCTCGCGATCATGTTCGTGGTGCCATTCCCATTCTATGCCGGGGCCGAGGCGCTGGGGCTGGTGGAGCTGCCGCAGGACGGCTCGCCGGCCCAGTTCGTCCTGAGCGTCTTGGTGATGAAGATCGGCGTGGCCCTGGGCTTCGTGTTCCTCTTCATCCTCGCCCGGCCGGCGTTCAAGCAGCGCTGGTGGCTCTATGCCGGTATCTGGTGGGTGATGTACGCGATCGTGGAAGTGGGACAGGCGATCGGGCCGGGGTACACCGGGGCCGAGGCGGTGGCGGGTATTCTAGCGGAGGCCGTCTACTTCCCGCTGTCCACCGTCGTGGTGGGTCGGATTCTCGGTAGAAACTGATCATGAGAACAAGGCGTCGTTCTTTAGCGGCTGCATGCGCCCTGGCGTGCGTCGCCCTCGCCACGGTCGGCTGCAACCGCGATTCCGGGGACAGCGTAGCCTCCGGGCAGGCCCAGCCGTCAACCCAGGCAGCGCACAGTGCGATGCTGAACGTGCCCATGCAGGGCTGTACCCGAAGCGTGGCAAGCGTCGGCCGGCTCGTAGAAGTAGCCTCGATCGCACCGCCCGAGTACCGCGACGAAGTCGAGCCACAGGATAGGGATTGGTTGCCCGTCACCCTCCGGGACGTGGCCCCGCTCGGGGGGAAGCTGGTCGTGTTGGATTGGGGGGCGAAGAGCCTCACGGTTTTCGGGCCCGACTTCCGAACGCGGCACACCTTCGGGCGCGAGGGTGGCGGGCCAGGCGAGTTTCGCAACCCGGCTGCGGTTGCCGTGGATGACCACACCCACCAGATCCTGGTGGCGGATCCCGGAAACGGCCGGATCTCGATATTCGATTCTTCCGGCGCGGTGGTGGATGACGTGCTCACGGATGCGGGCAGCAGTCTGGAGGATCTCGCGGTTGGGGTGGACGGACTGTGGCTCTCACACATGGTCATTCCGGAATTCATGCAAGGGCCTGCCCAGGAACGGTTGCTGAGTCTTCAGCGCCAGGGTGAGATGGAGACAACGCCAGTTGTCACGGCCTCTGCGGAACCGCGGGACTCCGAACGATTCCCCATGCCCGGACCGAACGATTTCCAGATCGTCACAACGGGCGGGTATCAGCTCCTGTTCTCGCCAGTCGGCGGCGTCATCGACGTGTTGCGGGAAGGCAAGAAGGTCGGCGTGGTGAAAGCCTGCATTCCATCGGCACTGGCGGAAGGATACAAAGAGCAGCGCGCTCGTTCCGCTCGGGACCCCCGTCAAGGCTCCCAAGTGTTCCACAAGATGGTAAGCGACGTCTTGGTGCGGCGCGACACGGTGTACGTTGTCGGCCCAATGCCGGATCAAGCAGGCCGGCTCCACGTCGACCGCTTCCTGCTTGACGGTACCGATGTGGGGAGTCTGGTCGCGCCGCTCTACGACGGGTTCATGTGGCCCTCGGACATCCGCTTCTGGGGTGACGTGGTCGACTTGGTGGGCTTCCGGTCCGAGGGGATATTGGTGCGGCTCCGGCTCGAGCTGGCTGAGTGAGCCGCCCTCGGAGCCTCACCTTCAGGAACGCCTTGCCGCCTGGTCGACCGCCGGTACCTTCCGACTGAGGCCAGGCGGGCAGCCGGCAGCACTCTTAACCTGTAGGAGCAGTGAAAATGACAGACCAGAAGACCATCGCGGTAGTCGGCGCCACGGGCGCCCAGGGCGGCGGACTGGTCCGCGCCATCGTGAACGACCCGAACGGTGGCTTCACCGCGCGCGCAATCACCCGAAACGCAGACTCCGAGAAGGCACAGGCGCTCGCGGCGTTGGGGGCCGAAGTCGTTGCCGCGGACGTGGACGATGTGGACAGCATGAAGCAGGCGTTCGCCGGCGCCTACGGGGCGTTCTGTGTCACGTTCTTCTGGGAGCACTTCTCGCCCGAGAAGGAACAGGCCCACGCCAAGGGCATGGCCGAGGCGGCGAAGGACGCCCGTCTCCAACACGTCATCTGGTCTACGCTGGATGACACTCGGGTACGGGTGCCGCTAAGCGACGACCGGATGCCCACCTTGATGGACAAGTACAAGGTCCCGCATTTCGATGCCAAGGGTGAGTCTAACGCCTTCTTCACCGATGCCGGCGTTCCAACCACGTTCTTGTTGACGAGTTTCTATTGGGACAACCTGATCTACTTCGGCATGGGCCCCAAGAAGGGCCCCGACGGGAAGCTGGCCATCACCCTCCCGATGGGTGACAAGAAACTGCCAGGCATCGCCGCCGAGGACATCGGTGGGTGCGCGTACGGCATCTTCAAGCAGGGAGGTGCTCTGATTGGGAAGACCGTCGGCATCGCGGGCGAGCATCTGACCGGTGCGGAGATGGCCGCGGCACTCTCGACGGCGATGGAGGAACCGGTTGGCTACAATGCGGTGTCGCCCGAGGTGTACCGCGGTTTCGGGTTCCCCGGGGCGGAAGACCTCGGCAACATGTTCCAGTACAAGCGGGATTTCGAAGCGGACTATTGCGGGGCGCGCGACCTCGCATTCAGCCGGTCGCTCAATCCCTCGCTGCAGACCTTCGCGGTGTGGCTCGACCGGAACAAGGACCGGATCCCGATCGAGTAGCGTGATGGGGCCCGCCGAAAGCCGATGGCCTTCGGCGGGCCTCGAGTCCTCTACCGACCCAGCCCTATCGAGATGCCGATCGACAGCACCGGATAGACGGTGATACTCTCGACGTCGTCCTGGATGTCCTGAATCTCCCGGTCCAAGTCCTGCTGGAACCCCGGCGCCGCCGAGATCGGGCCGTCGACCGTGACGCTCGCCTGGGGCCTGCCATGGAACGCGACGCCCAGGTCGAGGAAGAACCCTACTCGGCCGAATGCGGGATTGCCGAGGCCGAGCCCGATGTAGGGTGACACGTCACGGGTTTCGAGTGTGCCGGTCAGATTGCCCACCTCCGCCGGCGTGTAGGTCGAGCCGCCGATACTCACCGGCCCATCCAACTGTCCCGTCAACTCGAACTTGGCCGAGGAGATCATGACTCCGGCGCTCAGCCGGAAGCTTCCCGTCGGGTAGAGATCCGCCAGCACCATGAACTGCGGGGATGGCAGGTCGAGTGAGTAGTTAACGTCGGACGCCGTGAAGTTGATGCCGAACGGGAAGAAGTTCCCGCCGGCTCTAAAGCCCACACTTGGGTTGAGGGCAACCGCCACATCGGCTCCCAGGCCCAGGCTACCGCCGTGGACCGCCAGGCCCACGTCCTGGGCGCTGGCCGGAGCTGCCAATGAGAGGGCGGCGATCACCGCGCCCAGCCGGATCGCGTGGTGTTTTACCAGAGTTCGCATGACCGTACCTCGGTCTTAGTGAGGGTGTTGGCTGCAATCGTTCACACGCGGATCGACCGATGCACAAGGCATGCCCTCGGGAAGGATGGTGCTCGCGGCTCGGGGCGAGTGTGACCGGGAGCACAGCCGGGCGGTGAGAAGTGGGATAGGAGGGTGAGGAAGGGGAGGAGGAGCCGGACTTTGTTCGGCCTGCGAACCGGACCGTCGGCCTTGCATTGGGTGGCCGCTGAACTGCAGCTTTCGGAGACGGCGTCGCGAATGGGAGCAATCGCTTGGCTAGCCGACCGCTCTCGTTCTCCTCGGATGTATCGTCACGTTTCAGGTGGAACATTCCGTTCAGGTGGAGCAGATGACTTCAGACGAATCCAGGTCCCGACACAAGGGCAACGCGGCCAAGGCCGGCATCGGCTTCGGCTCGGCACTCGCCATCGCCATCTCGTGGAGCGCCAACAAGTCGATCCTGTGGGCCATCGTGCACGGCATCTTGTCGTGGATCTACGTGATCTACTACGCGATCCGCTATCAGTAACGCCAGCAGTTCTCTTCCAGCTGCGCCCCTGCTCCGTGACGAGAGTCATCGGCTGTTTTCCGCGGGCCGGGTGATGGTGTCGCTTCGATAAGACTTGCCCCCCGCAGGTGGTTGATGTGGTCCCGGCTCGTGGTGTCACACCTTTGGCTTCTCATCGTCCATATTCTCGAGGAGACTGGCCCTACCGGGCGTTAGGGTTTCCCCTAGTCCAAGGGCTCAAGGGAGCCGCTCAGACTCTCACAGAGAATTCAGTGACCGTTCACAGTCGGAAGTGAATTAGTCACTTAGGTCTGCGTATCGGCCCCCCCGCGCGGCCGTTGCACGCCTCGAGGCTCTCATGATTCGACCCTCAGTTCGTATGCTCCTGCTCGGCGCGAGCGGGGGCTTGCTCATCCTTGCTGGCCAATCGTGCGGCTCCACCGAGCCCCAGGGCCGGTTCGAGGCCGGTCAGATTTCCTTGACTGCCACAACGACCGGGTTCGATCTCGACCCCGACGGATACCTCATTTCAGTGGATGGCCAGGATCCGTTCCGTGTGGCGGCTAACGCTGCCGTGGTCTTGAACAGTGTGACGATCGGTGGCCACACTATTCGCATTTCCGATC
>JABDII010000047.1 GCA_013003805.1 Gemmatimonadales bacterium | reverse complement strand
CCAACTGGCTTCCGTCGGGACTCCACGACGGGTTGGTGATGCCGTTGAGGTCGACCTTGATCCGCCCGACCTCTTTGCCGTTCTCGCCGTTCAGGATGACGATATCATCCTGCGCCTTCCGGCCGGCGGCGATGGCAAGGAACTGGCCATCGGGCGACCAGCTCATGCTGGCCTTGAGGAAGCGGAGCGTCCGGAAATTGGGGTCGAACGTGGACTTGACTAGCCGGCGCTTCACCTTGCCGGTGGTCGCGTCGGCCAGATACAGGTCGATGAAGAAGAAGTCCTTCTCGCTCAGGTAGGCGATCTTCGAGCCGTCAGGCGAGAGGGCCGGGGCCACGTGGAGCCGGCCCTCCGACCGCTCCTCGGTCAAGACCGGGGACGCGACCACACGTGCCTTGACGCGATCCTTGATCTCGGGCAAGAACTGCTTCTGGACGTCGTCCCGCCATTGTTCGATGAGCTGGTTGACCGTGAGACCGAGCACCCGTCGGAACGAACCTTCGATCCCGCCGGTGACGGTGCCCTGCAAGATCGCGCCGACGGCCTCATCGCCCCACCGCTTCCCCACGTACGCTATGATTGAATGGCCATACCGATAGGGAAACACCCGGTTCAACTCCCGGAGTGTCGGAAGATCGCCCTCGAGAGCCGCGTCGCGGAGCCACATCGCCGTCTGCGGCGTAATACCGCCGACCGACAGGTATTCGGCCATCCCCTCCGCGAACCAAAGGGGTGGATTGACCCGGAGGATCGTCGACAGGCCGGCGCCCGCCTTTCCTCGGCTCCAAACGTCGTACTGGAATTGGTGCACCATTTCGTGCGTCAGAACGTGTTCGAACTCGGCGTACGCGCCGGTGAACGGCAGGATGGCGCGATGCTTGAAGAAGTCCGTGACTCCGCCGGTGCCCTCCCCGACGTTCAGGGTGTTGGTCTGCTCGAAGTCCGCGCTCGAGGCGTAGAGAATGATCGGCTTCCGCTCCTTGAATTCATGGTTCAGGATGCGGGAGAGCCGGGCATAGGCGCGCTCCGCCATGCGGGCAGCATCCATGGCTGCCACCCGCTCGCGCTCGTAGAAATAGACATCGAAGTGTTCGGTCTTGATGATCTTGAAGTCGAACTTGGTGTACTGAACCTTGTTCTTCCCGAAGTATTGGGCGCCGGACACCCCCGGGAGTGCAATTGAGCACAGGAATATGAGCAATCCAATCCGTCTGAACATTATCAACCTCTAGCAATTAGGAGCTGACAAGAAGCTCCGGTGCATCCCCCCACAGACGCTCGAGCTGGTAGAACTCCCGCGTCTCGGGGTGAAAGACGTGGACCACGAAGTCCACATAATCCAATAATACCCAACGACCCGTCCGCATGCCTTCAATATGGTGGGCCCGGTGCCCGTGCTCCTTCAGCCGCTCCTGCACCACTTCGGCGATTCCGCGCACATGGGCATCCGAGGTCCCTGTAGCAATGACGAAATAGTCGGTCGCATCGCTCACATCCCTGAGGTCCAGGACCGTAACCTCGAGCCCCTTGCGGTCCTCCACGGCCCGAACGGCAAGCTCGAGAGGCTCCGGGAGCGCTGGCCGCATCGGCGGCTCAGCCATGATCCTCGCGGTCCGAGGCATCCTCCGGTCGGTCACCGTCCTCCACCTGATAGCATACGGCCCACGCCCCGGGTCCAACGTGCGTGGCCAGGGCCGGCGTGGCCGGGGACACGAGGCAGTCGTGGGGCGCAAACTCAGCCACCAACGCGCTCCGGACCTCTTCCGCCACCTCGGAGACGTCCACGTGGACGACCCCGAGCCGGAGCCGCTTGGGCCGCGGTGTCAGGCGCTCCGTGAGGAGCTCCATCATGCGCGGGAGGACGTTGACGCGTCCCCGCACGCGGTCCAGCGGTACCACTGCTCCCCGGTCGTCCAACGCCAGGATGGGCTTGATGTCTAGCTTCCCGGCAAGCCAGGCCTTGCCGCGGCCGACCCGGCCCGACCGCAGCAGATTGTCAAACTGATCTACCGTCAGCAGGATGCCCGAGCGGTCCCGTATACGGCCCAATTCCTCGACGATCCGAGCCGCCGGCCAGCCGGATTCCGCGAGCTCCGCCGCGCGGAGCGCCAACAGACCCAGTCCGAGGGATGCCGACCGGCTGTCGACCAGGTGGATCCCGTCGAGCCCGGCGGCTCGGACAGCCGCTTGGGCGGACTGAAAGGTCCCCGACAGGGCCGACGACAGGAGCACCGCGACGACTTCCTCGGCCTCGGCTCGCGCGTCGCGCAACACGTGCATGAACTCGGCTGGCGTCGGCTGGGACGTCGTTGGCACCTGTTGGCTCGTCCGAAGACGGCGGAAGAACTCAGCGGGCGTGAGCTCGACCCGGTCGCGAAACGTCTCGTCCCCGAACATGACCTGAAGCGGGACCAGCGCGATGCCATGCCGGTCGAGCAGGGTGTCGGACAAGTCGGCCGAGCTGTCGGCCACGACGCCGACCGCGCGTCGCGTCTCGTGCGACAAGCGCCGATGCTGGACGCGCATGTCTTCCGCTTTGGTGCTCTCGATCGTCCCCCACCGCTCGGCATACTCAAAGACGGCGTTCGGCTCGTCGGTGTGCACATGGATCTTGAGCACATCCATCGCCTCGGCGACCACAATGGAGCCGCCAAATTGCCGCAACTGGGCGCGGACCTGATTGGCCGGAGGGAATTCGCTGCCCTGGATCAGTACTTCAGTGCAGAACTGATAGTCGCGCTCCGCGTCGACCAGGGCCGTTGCCGCCGGCACCAGGACCTGCACCTGCACCTCCTCTTCGGAGACACGCTCTGCCGGCTGGATTGGATCCCCATCGACCAGACGAACCATGCCCTCGATCATCCGGACGAATCCCTTGCCGCCGGCGTCGACTACGCCGGCCTCCTTGAGCACGGCGAGCAACTCCGGCGTCTTGGCGAGGGCCCGCCGGCCTCCCGAGAGCATCCGCTTGAGGAACAGCCTGATGTCGGGTGAATCGGTGGCCGCGCGCTGGGCCTCCTCGGCGGCATGACGGGCCACCGTCAGGATGGTCCCCTCGCGGGGATCGTCGATGGAGTTATAGAGATGCTCGGCACCGCGCCGGACAGCCTGGGCCAGATCCCGCACCGTGGCGCTCGGCCGGTGCTCGACGGCCTCCGCGACCCCGAGGAGGAAGTGCGCCAGCATGATCCCGGAGTTCCCGCGTGCGCCCAGCACGGCGGCACGGGCCATGGTTCGGGCCGTCTCGCCGAGGGGTGCGGCGCCCTGCGTCCTGAGCGCGTCTGCAACGGAACGAAGCGTGAGGCTGAAATTGGTGCCGGTATCCCCGTCGGGCACCGGAAATACGTTGATCCGGTTGATCTCGTCGCGACCCGCTGCGACCCAATCGGACGCGGCGAACAACGAGCGGGCTAACCGAGGCCCGTCGAGATAGGCGATCCCTACTGTCACGTGGATTCCTACTCCGGCACCACCGTGACCCGAATGTCGGCCGGCACATCGGGGTGAAGTTTGATCACCACCGTATGGTCACCGAGGGTCTTGATGGGGTGATCCAGTTCGATTTTCCGCTTGTCGATCTCGAAGCCGCGGGACGCCAACGCATCTGCCAGATCCTGGGCCGTGACGGATCCGAAGAGTCGCTCTCCTTCACCGACCTTCCCGGGCAGTGTCAGCGCGATGTCCTTGAGCGCCTCCGCCAGCCGCTCGGCATCTCCCTTCTGGGCGGCTAGCCGGATTCCGAGGGCCCGCGTCTCCGCTGCGATGCGCTTCTTGTTCCCCTCGGTGGCCGGGTAGGCGAGTCCATGCGGCAATAAATAGTTGCGGGCATACCCCGGCTTGACCCGCACCATGTCTCCCGCCCGCCCCAGAGATTTGACATCCTCGCGCAGAATGACTTCGATCATCGAGATTCTCCTTTTGACAGGCGCATCAGGCGCCGCCGAAATCCAACCCATGTGTCGGCTAGGCCGAGCAACACCACGACAGGAGCCACGAACGCGAAGAGCAGCGTCCCTCCCACCACGGCGAGTAGGAGGAGGCGCCATCCGCGCCCCTCGAGTGCGATGGCCCAGACGACCGCGACTCCCCGAATGCCGTAGAGTGCGGCCAGCACCGCGAGCGCATTCAGCGCCAGGACCGTGGAGGTGTGGCCGAATGGGGCCAGGTACACTCCGAGGCCCGCGATGACCGCCCACACCAGGTGGTCGCTGAAGGCAAACTCGCGAAACGGCCTAGGGTCTGCGAT
>JABDII010000016.1 GCA_013003805.1 Gemmatimonadales bacterium | reverse complement strand
GCCATGTACACGCCACTGAGACCGCCGATCACGAACAGCATCACGAAGCCGACGGCGAACAGCATCGGCGTGTGGAACTGGATGTTCCCCTCCCACAGCGTCCCCATCCAGTTGAATACCTTGATCGCCGAGGGCACGGCGATCACCAGCGTCGAGATCATGAAGCTCATGCCCAGGGCCGGATTCATGCCGCTCTGGAACATGTGGTGCCCCCACACGATGAACCCGAGGAACGCGATGCCGATGATCGCGAACACCATCGAGCGGTAGCCGAAGATCGGCTTCCGGGAGCCGTTGGCGATGATATCCGATACCATGCCCATCGCGGGCAGGATGAGGATATACACCTCCGGATGGCCGAAGAACCAAAACAGGTGCTGCCACAGGAGTGGTTCCCCGCCGAGGTCGGGCAGGAAGAACTGGGTGCCGATCGTCTGATCGAAGATGAGCATGATGACCGCCCCCGACAGAATCGGGATGGCGAGCAACACCAGGATCGACGTGATGAAGAGAGACCAGATGCTGAGCGGGAGCCGGAACCAGGTCATGCCGGGCGCCCGCATGTTGATGATGGTCGTGATGTAGTTGGTCGCGCCGAGAATGGAGGAGAGGCCGAGGACCACAATGCTGACGCCCCAGAAGATCTGGCCCAACGAAACGCCGGTCCATTCAGGGTCGGCGCTCAGGGGTGCGTAGCTGGTCCACCCCGCCGCCGCGTGCCCGCCCTCCACGAAGAAGCCGGCAATCATGAGCAGGCCGGCCGGGACCGCGATCCAGAACGAGGCCATGTTGAGCCGCGGGAAGGCCATGTCCGGAGCGCCGATTTTGAGCGGAATCAGATAGTTCGCATACACCCCCACCAAGAGCGGCATGATGGCGAAGAAGACCATGAACGTCCCGTGCATCGTCACGAGCGAGTTGTAGAACTCGGGCACCAATATGCCGCTCGGCGCCATCGTCTCAGGCAGGATCCCGCCGCCTGGCATCGCCTGCCCCGGATAGCCCAGCTGCCAGCGGATGATCATCGCCAAGAGCCCACCCACTAACAGAAAGAACAGGCTCATGAACAAGAACTGGATGCCGATGATCTTGTGATCAGTCGAGAAGATGTACTTCCGAACAAACGAGAGCTCCGCCACGTGGGCGTGGCCGACTTCGTCCAGGGTTACCGCAGGTGTTGCCATCGTCGCCCCTTTATTGTCGCACCGCTACGGTTTCGGCCTCTGCAGCCAGCCACCGAGCAAAGTCCTCGGCGGTGTGCACAGTGACGGCGGCCTTCATGCGATAGTGGCCCAGCCCGCACAGCTCGGCACAGGCAAGCTCGTAGTCGCCCGGCTGGGTTACTTCGAACCACACCACGATTTCTCTGCCCGGCACAGCGTCCTGCTTCACGCGAAACGCCGGGATGAAGAAGGAATGGATGACCTCTTCCGCCGTCAGCGAGATCGCGATGGGGCGATTGGCAGGAACGTGAAGCTGATTCCGGCGGGTGAAGTCGTCAGCATTGCCCAGAACTCCGTCGGGCCCGGGGTAGGTAACGTTCCACTCGAACTGGGCCGCGTGCACCCCGATGGGGTAGGAATCCTTCGGCACACTGTCGCGACCCTTAATGCTGTTCCAGACCCCCCCGCTCAGAATGCCGATCATCACCACGACGACCGCCGGCACGGCGGTCCAGATGACCTCCGCCTTCATGCTGCCGTGGGTGTAGTGCGCCTTCCGGCCCGGGCGCTTCCGATACTTGACCAAGAAGACAACGAGGGCCGCTTCCACAACAACGAAGGCGATCCCGGTGATCACCAAAATGAGATAGTAGATCCGGTCGATGTCACCCGCGTAGCTCGACACCCCGGGCGGGAGGATCCAATCCATGCGTTCCGTCTCCTTAGGATGCGCCGCTGGTGAAGGTGAAGTCCGCGGGCACGTCACCGGACTCCCCAACAGTCACGGTGAGCGTCTGGGTGCCGAACTTCTCGTGCCAGGCTTCGAGCTCGTAGGTCCCCGCCGGCAAATTGCCGATCGAGAAGGAGCCGTCCGCGCCCGAGATCGCGAAGAACGGATGGTCCAGGACACCGACATACGCCTGCATCCACCCATGCACGTTGCACTCGAGCGGGACCATCACCTCGGGCGTGGAGAACGTCCGCGTGGTGGTCATCCCCTCCGCAGGCTGGCTGATGTTGAAGCCGCGATTCTCGGCGGGCACTGCCTTGATGTTGTGGAGCAGAGGATCGCTGTTCAGGATTTCGATGGGCTGATCAGTCATGGCCCCGAGGACGCGCGGGGTGTACAAACACCCGTCCTGATCCAACGTGACCGGGGTCGACGGCGCCGAGTAGGTGGCCCCAGCCGGCAAGCCGCTCTTCACATACACGAACACGTTCGCCAGCTTCCCGTCCTGTACCACGACTTGCGGATCGGTCGGCGCACCCTGGTACTTGGCCACGCAATCGGGTTCTTCCGCCATGTCGATGGTTGGATTCGGCGGGGCCGAGCCCTCAAAGGAGATAGAACCGACGACGCTCGCCTGCCCCATCGGACCGGCTGCCTGGGCTGCTCCGCCCTCGCCGCCAGCGGCAGCTTCGCCGCCCGCCGCACCACCGCCACCCGCTTCGCCACCACCACACGCAAGTGCAAATACCATTGCGCCAAAAGCCAATCGTCTCATGACATTTCCTTTCCGTTGGAACCTGAGCTGTGACGCCGCTGCGCCCGCAAAACCACTGTCATGCCGAGCACAGCGGTGAGAATCATCGCCAGAACCGGTGTCACGTAGGCTCGGGCGGGAGTCGGTACATCGAGGTAGATGCCGTACCAGGCACTGACCGATCCACGGAAGCCCTCCTCGCCGTTCGAGCCATCGGCGGCGAAGAAGGCTATCGGGATGGTCCGTCCCGGCACCATGGCAAGAGAGGCCGTCGGATCCTGGGCCGCCAGCGGCCGGGTCAATTGGAGCCGCCATTCGCCCGCATCATAGCGCGCCGCGTGGACTAGGTCCCCGGCCGCGCCGGGAGCGAAGGCATCGAGCCCCGTTGCCGTCCCGACTTCCATTCGATCCGGCGTGCTGGTCCAGCGCCAGATCTCAACCGGGTTCTTGCGGTCCCCGCCCAGGAAATACGGCCGCTCGAGCCCCTCGGGCAGCTGCACCGGGAACTGCACGTGGAGGCGGTCGGGGCCCTGGACGTTGGGAATCGGACCGTCGGCGTCGGTGAGGCTCGCAGATACCAGGTCCAGCCACTCCTGCCAGGTCGAATCGGGGCTGGCCGACGGGTCGTGCCACGTGATCCGGAGAGCAAGCTCCTGGCCGTTATGTACGGCTTGCGCCCAGAGGCCGTCCACCGTCGGCGCGAACCAGCGCGGCCGCAGGACGATCTGACCCACCAACGGAACGTAGAACGCCTCAACGCCTCCCCAGCTTTCGTC
>JABDII010000013.1 GCA_013003805.1 Gemmatimonadales bacterium | reverse complement strand
GCCCCCACTCAAGGCCATGAGGCCCGCCTTGGCCGCCCCGGCCACCAGGCCACTCTTGAAGGCCAGACGCATGTTGCGGGTGCGATAGAGGTCCTCGACGATGTAGCTCTCCCGGACCATGCGATCGTAGCCTTGAAGGGCAGCCCCCAGCCCGGAGGGACCTCCCGGCTTGAGCGCTTCGAAGGCCGCCTGGGCCGCGAAAACTCCAGATTGCATGGCGTAATGGATGCCCTTGAGCGACGGCACGTCCACCAGCCCGAGGGTATCACCCGCCATGAGAATCCCGTCACCGTGGAACCGCTCGGGCAAGGAGTAGTAGCCGCCCTCGGGGATCGTCTTCGCTCCCCACTCGAGGAGCTCCCCACCCTCGAGGTAGCGGCGAAAGAGGGGATGGGTCTTCAAACGTTGGAGCAGCCAGTGGACGTCGAGATTGGCCCTGGGGGAGTCGAGGCCGACCACGAGACCCAGGGAGATCTGGTTCGGACCCAGGGGGTACATCCAGCTCCCGCCGAAGGTATCCCGCGGCAAGGGCCATCCGAGGGTGTGTACCACCCGGTCGAGCGGCCGCTTGGTCTCCCACACCTCCTTCACCCCGAGGGCATAGATCTGTGGGTTGGGCGAACCGACTCCTTGCCACTCACGGTAGGCCTGGGAAAGCATACCGCGTGGCCCTTCTGCCAACACCGTCACCTTCGCGACCACGTCAGTGGGTTCTGCGTAGGTCGCACTCGGTTGCCCGTTCCGATCGAGCCCGGACGGCGCCGTGCGCACTCCGATCACCCGGCTGTCGTCGGTCAGGAGCGCGTCAGCGGGAAATCCCGCGAAGATGTCGACCCCGGCTTCCTCTGCGCGCTCGCCGAGCCAGCGGACGATCTCGCAGATGGAGGCAGAGTAGAACCCATGGTTGTTCATGGTCGGTGGGGTCGGCGTCCGCACCGCCCTGCTCTCGGTGAGGAGATACACGGCTTCTCGGGTCACCGCCTGACGAAACGGCAAGTCCTCCAGGGCGACCGTGGGGAAGAGGTCGCGAAAGACGCGTGGATTGACGACCGCGCCAGACAGGCTGTGTTCTCCGAGACTCCCTGCCTTCTCCAACACGCCAATAGACAGCGCGCCTAGGGTGCCTCCGGATTCCGCATCCGCCTTGACCAGCCTGGCAAGCTCGATCGCGCCGGCGAGTCCGGCCGGGCCGCCACCCACGAACAGGACATCCAGCTCGAGCGCCTCCTCCATGGGTCCGTCGGACAGGATCAGTCGTTCGAGCGGAAGGTTCGGCTGGTACCGGGCAGGAATGATGTCGGCCATGCGGCTTCCCTCCATGGCTCATGGTTGTCGATCGGGAATGGCGGCAATATACACCTCTTCCAACCGGGGTCCCGCCCGGTGGAGTCGGCTAAGCCCATGTCCTACTGTGCTTTGGCAGATTGGTGGCGGGAGGGACGAGAACCGATCAATCGGGGCGCGGGCGAGCCCGCCCCTTGGCAATCCGCAACATGGGCGTCATAGTATGCGGGTTCCAGTACCGGTTGACCCGGTCATGTGCATCTTGCCGCCGGCCCCGGCGTCTTGTCGGTAATCGCTCCGGCTACCCGATGACCGCGTGGTTCACGCGGAGCACACGGGCACCTGGCACTAAATCTGCGAACCCAAGGCCACCCGTCAGACCCGGCCATGAAACCGGGTCACGGTCACCCCAATCCTGAAAGAGCTTCCATGACTCGACGCCTGCGATCCTCGCTCGCCTGGTCCACGCTCGTGCCGTTGCTCGGCCTGCTCGGGGTTGCGTCGCCCGCCCATGCCAAGCCTCTCGGTGCGGCCTCGGTGCTGGCGCTCCCCAAGACCGGCGCACTGCCTGCGCTTCAGGCCGTAGGCCAAGGGATGATGGACCAGGTCGATGGCGTCGTCGGCGTGATCAACGGATGGATCGAGGCCTTCTTCTTCGCGGACGTGCTCTTCTGGGATCCCGAGCACGCGCTGCCGCTTGCGGTGATTTGGTTGGTGATGGGTGGCATCTTCTTCACGCTCCGGATGGGGTTCGTCAATTTCCGGGCATTCAAGCACGCGGTGAATGTCACGCGCGGGGTGTACAGCAATCCCGACGACCCTGGAGAAGTCAGTCACTTTCAGGCGCTGAGCACGGCCCTCTCGGCCACGGTGGGGCTGGGCAACATCGCGGGGGTCGCGATTGCCATCTCGGTCGGAGGCCCCGGGGCCACCTTCTGGATGATCCTCGCCGGACTGCTCGGGATGTCACTCAAGTTCGCCGAGGTCACCCTGGGCCAGCACTACCGCGAAGTGCGTCCCGACGGGAAGGTGATGGGTGGTCCCATGGAGTACCTCTCCAAGGGACTCAAGGAAAAGGGCATGGGCGGCTTCGGGAAGTTCCTGGCCATTTTCTTTTCGGTAATCTGTATCGGCGCCTCCATGGGCGGCGGCAACATGTTCCAGGTCAACCAGTCGCTCAACGCCATGTCGGAGACCATCCCGATCCTGGGGACCTATCCGTGGGCCTACGGATTGATCCTGGCGACGTTTGTTGGGTTGGTGATCCTGGGCGGCATCAAGCGGATCGCCGGCGCCGCGTCCCGGATCGTCCCCTTCATGGCCATCGTGTATGTGGCCGCCGCCATCTACATCCTGACGATAAACGCAGGCGCCGTTCCGGGTGCGTTCGGCGAGATCATCGAAGGAGCCTTCAACCCGAGTGCGGCCTTGGGCGGCATCATCGGCGTCCTGGTCCAGGGATTCCGGCGGGCGGCGTTCTCCAACGAGGCCGGTGCGGGCTCGGCGTCGATCGCCCACTCGGCAGCCCGGAGTGCATACCCCGTTCGCGAAGGGATCGTGGCACTGCTCGAGCCGTTCATCGACACGGTGGTCATTTGCACTATGACGGCCCTGGTGATCGTGATCACCGGTGCCTGGAACAACCCGGCGTATGCCGACATCGTCGCCGCCAACAACGGGGCCGGGCTTACCTCCCGCGCCATGGGCGAGGAACTGAGTTGGTTCCCCTATATCCTTTCGGGTGCGGTGTTGCTGTTCGCCTACTCGACGATGATCTCGTGGTCGTACTACGGTGAGCGATGCTGGGCCTATCTTTTCGGTGACAAGACGTCGAAGATCTTCCAGTTCATCTTCATCATCAACGTCTTCCTGGGCTCGATCATCACGTCGACCAACGTGCTCAACTTCGGCGACTTGATGATCCTCGGGCTCGCCTTCCCGAACCTGGTCGGGGTCTACATCCTGAGCGGCAAGGTGAAACAAGACTTCGACGAATACTGGGCCAAGCACAAAGCGGGAGAGTTCAAGCGGTATAGATAGGAAGTAGGATCGTAGGAAATAGGGAGTGGGGAGTTGTCCAACGTGGCCGCTTTCCACTCCCTTCCGCATTCAGGGCCGGGGCACCACATTCCCTCCACGCTCTGGCACACACTCGCACCCCACCACTCCCTTGGAGATGACTCATGAAGATTCGTTTGGCGCAGGCCGCGTTCGTCGTCCTGCTCCTTTCCATCGCCACCTCGCTCCACGCGCAATACCCCGGCCAACTGCTCAAGCTCGATGCCGACTGGGAAGCCGCCTTCAATGCCGGCGATTGGGATGCCGTCGCCGCTCTCTACACCGAGGATGCCGTTCGCTATCCCCCAGAGATGCCCCCCATCATAGGGCGGGAGGCCATCCGGTATGACTTGGCCCACTCCGAAGGGATGCAGATCAGCGTCACGGTCCTGGGTGGGATAATGGGTGACGAGGTCGGGGTCAGTTGGGGCAGCTATGAAATCACCGGCACCCAAGACGGGCAGTCTTTCCTCGAGAAGGGCCGCTACATGACCGCCGTCAAGAAGATGCCCGACGGCTCCATCAAAGTGTACCGGGACATTTGGCACAAGGCAGAATAGGGAGTAGGGAGTAGGACTGTAGGGAGTAGTACGAGGAAGGGGCCAGCGAGTTTTCGCTGGCCCCTTTTCCATGTGCTATTCCCGACTCCCTACTCCCTACTCCCTGAGTCTCTTGATCTCCTCCGTCAGCCTCGGGACCACCTCGAACAGATCACCCACGATGCCGTAGTCGGCGACCTTGAAGATCGGGGCGTCTTTGTCCTTGTTGATGGCGACGATCACTTTCGCCGTTCGCATGCCGGCCAAGTGCTGGATGGCCCCGGAGATTCCGACGGCGATGTAGAGACCCGGGCTCACCGTCTTCCCGGTCTGGCCCACTTGGGCGGCGTGGTCGCGCCATCCGGCATCGACCACCGCCCGGCTCGCACCGACGGCGGCGCTGCCGAACGCCGCGGCCAACCCCTCGATGAGAGCGAAGTTGCCCGGCTCCTTGAGCCCGCGGCCACCCGACACCACGATCGGCGCCTCGGCCACATCGATTGCTCCGCCCTCGAGCGCCTTGATCCCGGTCACGGTGACCCGCGCCGTGAAGTCAGGCACAGTCGCCGACTCGACCGTTCCGGCCT
The DNA here is from genome assembly GCA_013003805.1 of Gemmatimonadales bacterium. Taxonomy (GTDB): domain Bacteria; phylum Gemmatimonadota; class Gemmatimonadetes; order Gemmatimonadales; family GWC2-71-9; genus JABDII01. The sequence goes on along the minus strand of JABDII010000013.1, from coordinate 57 downwards.
TCGCGGACTCCACCGGGGCAAAGACGTTGGGTCGCACCGAAATGACGGCGGGCGAAC
>JABDII010000005.1 GCA_013003805.1 Gemmatimonadales bacterium | reverse complement strand
CTTCAGGACCGACCCACTGGGCACGGGCCTCACCACGGCGGCGATTTCATGGTCTTCGGCCACGGCCTCGAGCGGCCGGAGGCCCAGCTCGCCGCCGGCGCAGAAGAATGCCACCTTCATGGTCTAGGGTGCGGTTTCATCGGATTCGCGGAACGGACCAAAACCGGAGCCGGTTCTTGACTGAGCGCCGAAACACAGCGGCGGGTGAGCATGAGCGCGAGGAGCGTCTGCGAGCGATCGTCCCATTGCTCAAACGGGTCGAGGGAGACGTGGAACTCATGCTGTATGGTCTGAGCATGGAGCCGACCATCCCTGACGCTTCCGTGATCCGGATTCGATGTCGTGAGCCAGAAACGTGCCGGGTAGGTGACGTCGTGGTTATGCAAGCCGGCAGCCGTATCATTGCCCACCGCGTGCTTCATCGTGGCCGCCGAGGTCGGGCTCGCGAGTATCTCATCACCAGAGGCGATGCCCGTTGGCTGCCGGACCCGCCGGTACCCGTCGCGTCGCTGCTAGGAGTTGTTGCGGGTGTGGCCGCAGGAGAGACATGGAGCCCGCCCTCCGCCGCTCGCGAAGAGTCGGGTTGGGCCGCCGCTCTTTCCTTTGCGGTCCTTCGCTCGGCTCTGGAGCTCAACGTGACCTTGGGTCGTTCCTTGGCGGCGGCTCTGGCCGGGTTGCGCCGGGGCTATCTAGGGCTCCGCCGGACGATGCGTGCCATAGCCAGAGGAAAGAACTCCGCGCCTTAGTCGACTCCGAGCCGCTCCCTCACGGCGGCCCGCCGGGCGTCGGACTGCTCCACGGCCACGTCGACTTCACCGGCAGAAAACCCGGCCTCGAGCCTCGCATCCGTCGCTACCCCGTACTTCGCGACATCGGTGCCGCCATCCGCAAACACCTGCTCGAAGGCGCGTGCGCCGTGGGTGAGCGCACGCGACATGTGCAGGACGTTCATCGGGTCCACCTTCAACTGCTCTTTGATCCAGTCGTTGGCGAACCGGATGTGGAGCACCTCGTCGGCCTGCTGGGTCTCGTACATCTCCGCAAGCGGCTCGTCTCCGTCACGCCGGGCCTCGTCGATGGCGTGGGTCACCGCGTCCAGGCCGTCCGCTTCGAAGGTGCGATTCTGGACGGCAAGCCGTCCGATCAGCGTGTCGATGCGCCGGAGAATCCGGTACTGAAAATTCATCACCGGATACTGACCGACGTGCCCGCCGCGCTGCTCCACGATCTCGCGATAGGTATCCACATGGCGGGCCTCATCGGCGGCCTGACGGGCTAGCCAATAGCGTATGTTCCAGTCGGCGTCCGGAAAATCGACGATGTTGCTCGCGGCGTTCTCGAGCACGTTGCACTCTTCGTTCATCTGCCGATGGAAAAACTCCATCTTCCATTCGGGATCGTCCTCCGGGAGGTTCACCATGTCGACCCAGATTTCCTTGACGGTGAATCGCTCGTCGCGAGCGGGCCCCTCCCCGAAGAGGGCGGGATCGAGTGCGGGATGGCACGGGGTTGTCATCGCGATCACCTCAGGGCGGATGGGATGATGGTACGGAATCCGGCCTGGCTGAGTACTTCCTTGATCTCGTCCATGGTGAACTCTGCCTCGAGCCGATCCTCGACATTGACGGCGGGCGGCCGGAGCTTCTCTTCGGTCCAGACTGTGCCCACCACGTTGGTCTCTCCGGGTTTGAGCTGCATCGAGCCGATGGCCTTGGCGAGAAAGCGGATGGCCATGGCCACCTTGAGCAGAATCGCGGGATTCTCCTCCGTCATGCGTTTGATCCACCGGTTCCCGAAGCGGACGTGAGTGATCTCATCGGCCAGGATGCTCTCGAGCATGTCGGCGGTCGCGTGATCGCCTTCCTTGCGCCACTTGTCTCGGAGCACGCCCAGGAGGTCGATCAGCCCGGCTTCGAACGTGCGGTTTTGGATGGCGAGCCGGCCCGGCAGATTGTCCAGCATGCCGGTGACGCCCCACTCGAAGTTCGCAATGGGGAACTCGCCCTTTGTGCCGCCCATCTCCACTAATCGGGTAAGCAGCAAGTCGGCATGACGGGCCTCGTCGGTGGCCTGCCGCGCCAGATTCATGCGGAGCCCCCACGGGGCCTCCGGAAAATCCACGAGGGCCTGTGCCGCAATCTCCATCGCACCGGTTTCGTTATTCATGTGCCGGTGGATCCGTTCGCGGCGGGAGATGTCCGACATGTCCGGCCATTCGTGCATCTCGTCGTCGGAATGGACCACCTGAAAGCAGTCCTCCCGCGCGGGGTCGGTGGCGAGCACCACACCGCGGATCTCTTTGGTCGCTTGCTCGGTGCTCACGGCTACACCTCCAAGGCCTGCGGCGGTGCCGTGCGAAACGCGACGAAATCGGCGGGGCCGTTCGCGATCGCGGCAAGCCGATCCTTCCAGTCCTTCGCCTGGGGTCGAAGGTCCGGCCGCTGCGCTTGAAACCGGACGTAGTCTTCTCGCATCCTGGCCAAATCGCTGAGCACCCGCTCGATGACCCGCACCGTTGGCTCGTCCTGCATTTGGTTGGTCCCGGCCAAGTAATCACGGTACCGCGCCTCGAGATCGGGCAAGACGCCATCATACATTGCCTCCGCCCGCTCGGCCGTATCGGTGAGGGCGGCAAGCGCATCCAGCGTTTGCATGTAGCCGTCGGTCGGACGGGCATTGTAGTGCAGCGGTGCCCGAAGCTCGCTGGTACGCTGGCCCAATCCATCCGCCTCCTGGGCCATGTCCCAGATGTGCCGGCCAAACAGGATCTTCGCCTCGAGCTCCGGTGTCGTTGGCACCCACCGGGCGAGGGTCTCCATCAGGTTGACGCTGATGAAGCGGAACGTGCCAACTGCGTCCGCTCGTTCGCGTATCGTTGTGTACCCCATCACGCCTCCACGAGTCCTTCCAGTAAGTCGGTAGTGTCTTCGGGTGAGCCGATGTCGAGAACGAAGCATCGGGCACCCGACATGAGTCGCAGCATCTGCATGATCCTGATCGCGCGAGGAACTCCCCACAGCGTACAGCCGAGCGGGGTCAAGAGGGACAGGTGCTCTCGCCCAGGAGTGAACGCCTCGGCTTGCGGCGCGTCGCTGAAACGACGTAGAAACATAATCGCCCGGACGCGGGCCTCAGAGGCCCCGGCGGATGGGAAGAGTGTTGCCATTTCGCCCCTCAATCGCCGGGAGCCATCGGGGAACCGCTCCGGCCGGAGATCGCCGCCGCCGCGTTGGACCAGCGCATCCACTGCCCGAGAACGCGGCCCCTCTCGGATCGAGACGGAGCGGCGCATCGGTATCAACTCCATTGACGAGGCCCTCAGGCCGGCGATCTCATCGCCCAAGAATCCGTGGCCCCGCTCCGCCAGCGCGAGCGCCAGCGTGGTCTTCCCAGAGCGCTTGGGGCCCATCATCATGATCCCGGCGCCGTGTACGCTCGCCGAGGCGGCGTGGAAGAAGAGCAGGTCGCGTTGACGTCGGAGCAGGCGATTGAGGGCCAGGTTGCCGATGAGTGACTGCCACTGGTGCCGGCGGTCAACCAGCACGTGGGAGTCGGAGAAGGCGAACGTGGGGCCGTCTTCCGGCGGCTCGGTGGCCCCGAGGAACCGCCAGCCCTCAGCCGCTGATCCCCGCTCGGCGTACCCGCGGTCACCAAACAGCGCCAGGGTGAATTCGATCAGGTCGAGCGGGTCGGGATCTTCGAAGGTGACGAGGGCGGCGTCGCCGGCGTAACGGACTTGGCAGAGGACCCGGGGAAGATCGGGCCGGCTCGGATCCGAAACCGCGCACTCCGTGTAGAGCTCGCGGAATCGCTC
>JABDII010000610.1 GCA_013003805.1 Gemmatimonadales bacterium | reverse complement strand
GTTCAGGACTACGTGCGTGCCTACGCCGGGGCGAGTGTCGCGATCAACATTCATCATGACGCTGACGGAGCCGATGAGGTAGGCTGCAATGCGCGGGTTTTCGAGCTGGCCGCGATTGGAACGGCGCAGGTGGTCGATGCCCGGGCGGATCTCGCACTCCATTTCGTCGAGGGATCCGAGCTGGTTGCATTCCACACCGTCGAAGAGCTGCGTGACTCGGTACGGGAGCTGTTACACGAACATCGCGTGGCGGAAGAGATGGGCCGACAGGCGCGCCGTAAGGCACTCGCCACCCATACCTACATGCATCGCATGCTTGCGCTCCTCTCGATGATCGAAGAGCACCTGCCTTCCAAGAGCTAGCCCGTCCGAAGGACGGAATCGAAGAGGTCGTGCATCCGCACGACCGTATCCTCAATGTTGAATTGCTGCGCGATCCGCTGTTGCGCGTTGGCGCCATACGAGGCACGGAGCTCTCGATCATCGAGGAGCTCGGCCACCGCCTCACCGAGGGCGCGCGCGTCTCCCGGGGGAACAAGTCGGCCGCTCACCCGATCCTGGACCAGTTCGCGGCTTCCGGGCACATCAGTGACGATGGCAGGTACTCGCTGGGCCATGGCCTCAATCGCCGCCCGTGGCAATCCCTCGGCTCCGCGCGTGGGCAACACAAAGACATCCAAGGCCCCCGCCAGTGCCGCGGCATCCCGTCGGTAGCCGGCAAGATGGATTCGGTCGCGAACGGGGCTCCGACGGTGTGCCATGTGGACGCGGCGGTCCCGAACCGAGCCGATCAAGAGCAAGTGTGTTTGCAGTGTCGCTGGCAGGAGAGCCATCGCATCAATCAGGACATCGATGCCCTTCCGGGGTACCATCGTGGCGACACAGCCCACGACCGGGGCAGCAGGTGGTACGCCGAACGCCTCGAGAGCCGTTCGATCGGACGGCCTGTACCAGGATGGGTCATGCCCCTTGGGAATCGTGACCAACGTGTCCGGGCGCACCTGGAGCCCGAGGAGCCGAAGCGACAGGAAATAGTCGCGGACTGCTTCCGAGACGCAGACGATCCGGTCTACCCGCGGGTGGAGGAACGACAGCCACGAACCTGGATCGAGGAAACTCAGATACCCGGGGATGCCGCGATACGTGACGATCCTAACCGACATCCGTCGGCTGGCTCGAAGCACGTTCGAAAGGGCGCGCTTTCTCGGCGCATAGACGAGGTCACAAGGAGTGCTCGAGAGGTCGTGCTGTAGAAAGGCAATGGCGTTCCGGTCGAGGCGGCTGGCCATCTGGCAGTGAGCAACGGGTATGCCCCTGGTCCCGAGAACGTCCTGATACTCAGCCTCGGGGCGGCACACGACCCGCACGTCAAAGCCCCCTGCGTGGAGTCCGGCATAGAGATACGCCTCCGGCCGGTCGAGATCAGTGGTGACCACGCATACGCGCATGTTCAACCCCTCTTCGAGGAAGGAGGGGGCGTGACCTCGAAGATGAAGATGGCCGCGCCGCGCTGGCGGATGGGCAACAGATTGCGGATAGGTGTCCGGTAATAGCGGCGAATCCTGACACGTCCCCAGGGCTCGAGTGCAGCGCGGAGCGTGACGGCATCGTACGCCCGCTTGTGGTCCGGATCCCAAAAACACCGGCCGACCGGTGTGGTACCGACGAGGCGGCCGCCCGGGGCGAGCAGCGTGGTGAGGGTGCCGGCAAATCCGCGATCGTCCGGTATGTGCTCGATCACCTCGCAGCAGAACACGATGTCGAACTGGCCGGGATCTGGCAGCGTCGAAATGAACTCCGGTCGACCGGTGTCGACAGTCCAGGACCGAGCCTGGGCGATCGCCGCCGGGGCAATGTCGTAGCCGGTGGCATGCGCTCCCGCGCGATGGAGGGCAATGGTAAGGACGCCATCCATGCACCCGAAGTCCAAGACGCGTTTGTTCCTGGTTGGATAGCGACGGAGCAGCACGCGGTGTCGCCACAGGAGATGATCAAGGCGCCACTCGAGATCGCCGGCCGAAGGCCCAAGGTGCTCTCGCCAACGCCGGTATTGATTGTCGTACTCACGGGAGAGGATAGGCGCGTCCATCGAGCAGCATCTCCAATCGGTGAGCGTAGGTGTGGTTCGCCAGGGCGTGAGCCCTTCCCTCGGCGGCGATTCGGGCACGCTCTTCAGGAGCTGCGAGATATTCCCGCACCAGTGCCACTGCGTGTGGTACGTCGCGATACCAAACGCAGTGCCGGCGGTCCTTGGCTAAGGCCTCGATTCCCTCGCCGTACGCTCCGAGAAAGAACCCGCCACAGCCGAGGACCTTCCACATTCGGTTGGACGCCGACGCGCGATCCTGATCCTGTCCAGCCACCGCGCTGGCGCCGAGGGAGATGGCCGCGCCTCGCACCGCCTGGGCGAATCGCACACCTCGCACTCGCCCGCCGGCCACGGGAAGGTCCTGAGAGGCGCCCTTCCATCCGGGTCCTCGGATCTGCAGGTTGCAGACGGCCGCGATCGCTCGCAGCACATCGTGGCGGTGCGGGTACTGGCCGGATCCTATGAACGAGGCGTCGCACCGGTATCGTCGCGGGACGCGAGCCGCAGGCCTGTCGTGTGCGGGATCGACACCCTGCGGCAGGAAACGAACCACCGGAACACCGGCGGCGCGGTAGTCATCGATTTGCGCAAGATTGGTGATGTACATCGTACCCACGAGGCGGCCGAGCCGGAGAACGTCCGGATTCGGGAGGGCATCGAAGTACCAGAACGCACTCGGCCGAGACGCGGTGAGCAGTCGTACAGTCTGGTCCCTGGCGAGGATGGCGTGCCGGGTCAGGATAACAAATTGCGGATCGAATGCCTCAGCCCACCGGCCGATGACCGAGCTCGCGGCACGGCCAAGTCGGCGATGCCACCAGACGATGTCGATGTGACGGCATTGGTGACCCAGCGACCGGGCAGCACGCGCGATGGCCGATTCGGTCTTGTAACGTCCACCCGCGCCGAGCACTACGATGCGCACTGGACTGCTCCATCCCACCCGTTTGCGCTCGGGTTGATTCTGGGGCTGCGGATGAGGAATACCGGCATTGGGCCGGGCGGAATATAGTGGACCGGGCGGAGAACAATGGACGACATTCGTTGGTTTGCCCCGAACGACTTCACCAGGCTCATCGTCTCGGATCTCCGCGGTCGGGGTCTGACTGTCGTGAGCGACGGGGATGGACCAGCCGGGCTGGTAGTGGCCATGAGCGGATCCATCGCTCGGGAGGCTTGGCGATATGCAGGCCGGCGGCGTGCTCCCCTGGTACAGTATGTGTGGGACGTCAAGCCGTGGTGGATTGGCTCGGGCCGGTGGGACCCGAAGTGGTCCACTCGAGGTCGCCTCCTGCGTCTCCCGCGGCTGGGCCGCCGGTATCGTCACCGGCGCGGCTCGTTGAGTGCGCTGCGGTTTGTGGCCAAGCGAGCGGTCGCTGTCTGGGCTCCCTCCGCGTTCTCGCGCTCGCAGGTGGAAGCGCAACTCGGCGTGACCTGCGCCGTGGTGCGCTACTGCTACGATTCCGACCGGTTCGTCGCCGATGGCCGCCCTCTGGGTGCGGATGCGGCCACCCTCCTGTCGGTGTCACGACTGGTTGACTACAAGAATCATTCAGCGGTGGTGCTCGCGGCCGCGACCTTCGATCCGCCGCGCCCGGTCCACCTCATTGGCCGGGGCCCCGAGCGCGAAGGTCTGGAATACCTGGCTCGCAGCCTTGACGTTCCCCTTGTCATTTCGGCCGACCTGTCTGCCGACGCGCTGCGGCAGGCCTATCGCACGGCTTGTGTGGTGGTGTGCCCAAGCAGGTTTGAAGGTATGGGCCTGACACCGATCGAGGCCGCGGCCTGCGGCGCCCGCGTCGTGGCGAGCGACA
>JABDII010000605.1 GCA_013003805.1 Gemmatimonadales bacterium | reverse complement strand
GGGCAGTGTCTTGCCGAACATCTCCACCAACGCCCGCTACGCCCGGAATATCGAGGTACAGCAGGCATTCCTCCCAGCATTCCTGTTCGATGACACCGCGCCTCCGGATCTCTTGGTGCCGGTGCGGTTCGGATCGGACAACACCTGGAGCGCCGGAATATCGGTGGAGCAGCCGTTGTTCGAGCTCGACGTGTTCATCGGCCTTGGCGCCGCCAGCCGGTTTCGTGCGGTAGAGAACGAACACTACCGTGGGACCGCACAACGCGTGGTGTCGCTCGTGCGGCAAGCCTACTTCAACGCGTTGCTCGCCGCCGAAGAAGTGCGCCTCACCCGCGAGACGATCGAACGAACCCGGCAGAGTCTGGCCGAGACTCAGGGACTCAATCGTGCGGGGCTCGCCAGCAACTACGACGTGCTCCGCCTGGAGGTCCAGCTCTCCAATCTGGAGCCGAACCTGCTCCGCGCGGAGCAACGCGCCGCCGCTGCTGCTCGGACGCTTCTGGTCGAGATGGGCCTCGATCCCAGAGCCGACATCGCGCTCGAGGGGAGCCTGAACGAACTCGATCTGGAAGACCCCGGCACCAACGACCCGGCCAATGCACGCCTCTTGGCATTGGCGGGCACCGCTGGGACCACCGAATTGGCGCCGACCGACCTCAATCGCACCGCGCTGGAGCAGCGCTCCGACATTCGGGAATTGCGCTTGAACGCTGATGTCCGGCAGGCCCAGCTCGCCTCGCAGCGCTCGGAGTACTTCCCCAAGCTCTCGATCTTCGGGAGCTATGACATCACGGCTCAGCAGGATGACCCGCTCAACTTCTTCGGGTCCTCGCTCCAGCGCACAACGGCAGCCGTGGTGGGGATGAGGGTTGAGTTGCCCATCTTCCAGGGTTTCCAGCGCGCCGCACGAATGTCGCAGACCCGCGCCGTCATCGATCAGATCGATGCCCAGGTCCGACGGCTGGAACAGCAGGCCTCGAGCGACATCCAGACCCTCACCGACCAGGTTGGCGAAACCAGGCTCCGCGCCATCGCACAGCGGCGTGCCGTGGAGCAGGCTGAACGCGGATTCCAGATCGCGTCCGCGGAGTATCGCGAAGGGGTCGGCTCGCAGCTCCAAGTGACCGACGCGGAGGTGGCGCTCCGCCAATCGGAATTCAACTATGCGCAGGCCGTTTATGACTACCTCACGGCGCTGGCCAGCTTGGACGCCGCCGTGGGGACGGCCCCGGAATCGTTGGCCGAGCTCGATCGGTTGGAAGAAACCGGGGGCCTGAATTAGGAGTAGTGGTGCTCATGTCTATCGATCGTCAGGTTTGGCTCCCGCGCCTCGCGTCATGGAGCGCTGCTCCGGTCTTCATGCTGGCTCTGGTAGGAGCCGGATGCGCCCCTTCCGGGGACGACAGTGCGAGCGCCCAATCGCCGGAGGCGACGGACGGGCGACGGGTCATCAACGTGGAAGTCACCCCGGTCGAGCGAGGCAGCTTCACCGATTCCATCCGGGTGGCTGGCCAAGTCGAGGCCTACCGCGATGTGACCATCTCGGCCGACGAGAGCGGTGCCGTGCTGCGGTATCTGGTTCGTCGAGGCGCCAGGGTGCCGCGCGGCGGGATCATCGCCGAGCTCGATGCCGGGGTGCTCGAGGCGCAGGTGGAGGAGGCGCGGGCGTCGGCGGCTCTGGCGGCCGAGCAGTACGAGCGGCAGCGGCGGCTCTGGGAGGACGAACAGATCGGGACCGAGATCGCCTTCCTGCGGGCCAAGTACGACGCGGAGGCGGCCAACGCGCGGCTTGCGACCCTGGAAAGCCGCCTCGAGCGGACCAAGATTCGCTCACCGATCGCCGGAGTGTTCGACGAGAAGCTCCTGGAGGCGGGCGAGTACGCCGGGGTGGGCGACCCTGTGGCGCGTGTGGTGGCGACCAACCCAATCAAGGTGACCGCCGGCATCCCGGAGCGGTACGCCCCATTCGTGCGTCGCGGCGACAGTGCCCGGATCACGTTCGATGTGCTCCCGAGCAGGGAGTTTCTGGGACGGATCGCGTTCGTCGGCACCAGCGTCAACGAATCCAACCGGACATTTCCCATCGAGGTGGTGATCCAGAACCCCGAGCGTCTGGTCAAGCCGCAGATGATCGCTGACGTCCAGGTGGTGCGGGAGCGGCTCACCGACGTCGTGGTAGTACCCCAAACGGCGGTGCTCCGGACTGAGGAGGGGTACCAAGTTGTCCTGGCCGAAACGGAGGACGGTCAGGAGATCGCGCGAGCGCATCCAGTCGGCGTGGGTCCGAGCTATGCGAATCAGGTGGTCATCGAGTCGGGCCTCGAACCCGGTCAGCGCCTCATCACCCTGGGGCAGCAGCTGGTGGATGATGGCAGCGTGATTCGGGTGGTCAACGCTGCACCCACACTGGATTCCCTCGCCGACCGGCCTGCGAG
>JABDII010000209.1 GCA_013003805.1 Gemmatimonadales bacterium | reverse complement strand
GTGCCGACCACGGCCGGGAACCGCGGGACCGCAATCTTCGCGTCCTCGGGCAATGCCGGCGTTGGTATCGTCGGCACCAACGCGTTCGAGGAGGCCTCGGTCACGACCGGTTCGGCCTCGGCCGAATTCGGCAACGCTCAGTCCGGGATCATTTCCATCACCACGAAGAGCGGCGGCCCGACTTACACCGGCTCGTTCTCCTACGAGACCGATGAGCCCTTCGGCGCCAACAACGGGCAGGGGTTCAACCGCCTGACCGGCAGCATCGGCGGCCCCATCGCCGGCCAGCTCACGTTCTTCGTGGGTGCCGAGCTCGAGGGCCGGCGTGCGTTTACCGGTGGAGTGGATCGTGAAAACTTCCCGATCTTCGTCCGCGCCGGTGTCGACACGACGGTGGCGGTCATTTCGTCGCTGACCGATCCCACGGCCGATACGACCATGGTGGATATCGAGGAGTACGCGGTGTACACCGGAAGCGCCGATGCGTTTAGTAATAGCACCAACGCCGGCATCGCGTCCAACTACGGCTTCGATGCCAAGGGCGTGCGGCGGCCCGCGACCGGTTCTTCGAACTACCGGGTGACCGGTAAGCTGAATTTCTCTTTCGGCACGGGTTCCCGGGTCTCGGTCACTGGGCTGGCAGTCCAGAATCAGACCCGAAACGACTTCGATCAGTCCAACCCGCAGGACAACTTTGCCACGCGGACGTGGAACCGGAACCTGACGTTCAACTGGACGCAGAACCTGTCCAAGTCGGCCGAGCGGGCCCTGGCGTTGGAAGTCTTCGGGTCGTATCAGCAGGACAACTTCATCTTTTCGCCGCTGACGCGCGAGGCTGAGCTCAGCACCTATCAGCCGTTCGGCGGCTTCTACATCAAGCCGTACGAATTCCTGTGGGATTTCGACAACTTCCCGGTCAACGATCAGCTGGTTCAGAACTTCAAGGAAAACATCCTCGGGAGCCGGCGTAGCCCGTTCGACCTGGAAGATCGCGATCAATACAACGAAGTTGACAACTACCGGAATAACGCTGAAGGGCGCTTGGGCGTGAACGAGGACGGTGGTCCGGGTGGCCTCTTGCAGCTCAGCAGGGAAACCCGGTACATCGGGAAGGCGAATCTCGACTGGCAGCTCGACCGGTACAACCGGATCAAGCTCGGTGGTGAGTACACCAAGTACGATATCGCCAACTACCGCCACACCCTCACCAGCCAGGCGTTCGCGGATCTGTTCGTGGAGGAGCCGATCCGGTACAACTTGTACATTCAGGACCGTCTGGACTTGGGTGACGTGGTGCTCGAGGGCGGGCTTCGGTACGACTATTACGACGGCAAGGCGATACGGCCGTACTTGTTGGATCTGGACTCCAACAGCCCGACCTTTAACGAATACGTCTATTTCCCGCGGGTCAGCACCTATCAGGGCACGGCTCCCGATGGCCGGGAGCTGACCATCTTCCGGCAGGATGAGAGCCACAGTTACGTGAGCCCGCACATCCAGGTCGCCTTCCCGGTGACCGACCGGACCAACTTCCGGCTGTCCTACGCCCACCAGGTTCAGGCGCCCGACTTCGGCCTGATCTTCGGCGGGGTGAATACCGACGTCCAACTCAGCAACACCAACCACCGGTACGGAGCCGATCTCGACTTCGGCCGGACCATCACGTTCGAGTTCGGTATCCGCCATTCGTTCAATGACGACATGGTGCTGGACATCTCGGCGTACAACAAGGACAACATTTCGAACGCCGCCGGTCGGCTGGTCCGGTTGACCGATCCGGCGAAGAACCTCAACCAGGATATCCGGCTCCTGACCAACGCCGACTTCGGCAACACCAAGGGGGTCGACGTTCGGTTGGACCGCCGGTTCGGCAACCTGTTCAACGGGACGATTTCGTACACGTTCCAGGACGCCAAGAGCACCGGCAGCAATCCGGATACCTATCTGGCATTTGGCTCTCGGATCGTGAATCAGGTCACGGGCGGCAACCAGCCGCCACCCCAGGCGATCCTGCCGACGGACGCCAGCCGGCCGCACAACCTGGCTGGGTCGTTCGCCCTCACCTTCCCCAACGACTGGAAGGAAGGCACGAGTATCGGCTCGATCCTGAAGAACGTCGGCCTGTTCGCTACGTTCCGGTTGGCCAGCGGAACGTCGTTCACCCGGTGTCCGCCGGAGAGCGGCAATGAGCAGGTGCTTTCAGGCGCGGTGTGCTCGCGGGAGTTCGACGGTGACCAGAACGGGGCCCGGCTGCCGAGCTTCAAGCAGTTCGATCTCCGGCTCACCAAGGGCTTCCAGCTTCGTGGCGTCGATGTGACGATGTACCTCGATGCGCGGAACGTGCTCAACTTCGAGAACATCACGCAGGTGTTCGCTGCGACCAACGACGTACGGAACCTCACGAACGAGGAGCGGTTCTGGCGGGTCGATAGCGCACAGTGGCGCAACGAGGCCCTGGCGAACGAGGTGTTGGATGAGGCCTCTGGTGACATGGACTTCACGTTTGGCACCGGGACGCCCAACTCGACGGGCATGTGCGGTCTCTGGACCAACCAGGGCGGCACTCCCAATGCACCCAACTGCATCTATATGATTCGGGCCGAGCAGCGGTACGGCAACGGCGATGGCGTCTTCAGCCTGGCCGAACAGCGTGCCGCGTCGGATGCCGCGTATGCGGCGAGCAATCGCGGTGGAATCTTCAACTTCACCGGCACGCCGCGGCGCCTGCGACTCGGCATTGAACTGAACTTCTAGGTTGGGACGGCAGGCTGGGGGGCTTCTGGAGAGCGATCTCCGGAGGTCACCCGGCATGTCGTCGTACATGTTTCATTTGAGAGAGGACGCCATGCATTCAACATTTCGTTCGCGCAGCGCCCTGCTGACAACACTCCTGGCGTTTGTGTTGGCGGCGGTAACGCCGACCATCGCGTCGGCGGTGCCGGAGCCGGGAGCTAACGCCAAGCGGGGGTTCCGGCTGTTCGCTCGGAGCCTGGGCGCGATGACCATCAACCGGATCTACTGCGGTCTGAGCAGCGACGGCCAGATCTGCGTCGACTCGACCAACTCGTCGACCATCGGTGGTGGCTTCTGGCCCAAGGGAACAGCGGACCAGTATGTGTTCAACACCGGCCTCCAGTTGGCCGGGATCATCGGCAGCGACGGCGGCGACTGGGCCGGCGACACCACGGGTGCGTTCTTCTTCGATCCGAAGGGCACCACCCAGCACGGCCTCGAGGTCCGGCCGATCTACAACTTCAACAACCCCGCTGACTTCGCGGAGGTGAACGCCGATCCGAACCACCCGGCCCGGGTGCCGGCGGCACCCGATCCCCAGGCGGACGTGTTCCAGAGCCTCTTGCAGGGCCGGGTCTCGGCTTCGCAGGGCGACATCTGGTTCATGTCCTGGGACGGCGACCCGGCATTTGCCGCCGGTCGGCCCCACCCGTTGGGTGTGGTGGTGGAAACCCGGGGCCTCGGCTGGAACTTCCCCTCGGGGAATGAAGACCTGCTCTACTACGTGTACACGTTCTATAATGTGACCTCGCTTACCCGGGGCGACTATGAGGCCCAGGGCATCCGGTCGTCGATGGTCGACATCCTGGTGGAGCAGGCGACGGA
>JABDII010000511.1 GCA_013003805.1 Gemmatimonadales bacterium | reverse complement strand
GGCTTAGGAAGAACATCGCGACATTGGCGAGGAGGAGTCTGGTCACCCAAGGAGTCATGGGCCGAAGGCTACAGCCGAGCGGCGGTCTGTGCCAGGGTGAGGCGGCGTGGCGGAGGCCGCTCTGGCGGGCCGACCAGCGGACGGTGCTAGATTGTGGCATCGGATGACTGATGCGTAAGGAATTCCCACCATGCTCCTGATCGCCCAAGCGCAAGATACCGAGACCACGATTCTCGACTGGATCACGGAACACCCCTACTTCGCCGAAGCGGTGGGGCTCCTCGTCCTGGGCCTGCTGGCCGCTTTGGCGTATCTCGTCGCCAAGCGCGTCCTGCTCGCGATCGTGGGGCGCATCGTCCGGACCTCCACTGTCAAATGGGACGACCAGCTCCTCAATGCCCGAGTGTTCGAGCGATTGGCCTACTTGGCCCCAGTGGTCGCGGTCTATCTTGGTCTGGGGTTGATCGGAGGGCTCCAGGAGGACATCGTCTTCGCCGTTCGGCGTATCGCGCTCGCCATAATGGTGTTGATCGTGTTGCTCTCCGCGGGGGCGCTCATCACGGCGGTCAACGCCATCTATGAGACCAGCACGCTGGCCGACGGTAAGCCCATCAAGGGGCACCTCCAGCTCGGCAAGATTTTCATCTACGTCGTCGGTACGATTCTGATCATCGCGACCCTGACGGGCCAGTCGCCCTTGGTGCTCCTGAGCGGCGTCGGCGCGATGACCGCCGTGCTGCTGCTGATCTTCCGCGATACCATTCTCTCGTTCGTGGCCAGCCTGCAACTGGCCAGTTACGACATGGTACGGGTGGGCGATTGGATCGAGATGCCGGCGTTCGGCGCGGACGGGGATGTGATCGACATCGCGCTCCACACGGTCAAGATCCAGAACTGGGACAAGACCATCACGACGGTCCCCACCCACCGGCTGATCAGTGATTCATTCAAGAACTGGCGTGGCATGTCGGAATCAGGCGGCCGGCGGATCAAGCGGACCTTCTACGTCGACATGAACTCGATCCGCTTCCTCGACGAGTCGGACCTCGACTACTTCGAGCGGTTTTCACTCTTGGAGGACTACATCAAGGCCAAGCGGAAGAAGCTCACGGAGTACAACGCCGAGCATGTGAAGGATCCGGACATCATCTCGAACACCAAGCGGCTGACCAACGTCGGGACGCTTCGGGCTTACCTCGTCGAGTATCTTCGGCGCCACTCCAAGGTGCACCAGAAGATGACTCTGATTGTCCGGCAACTGGAGCCGACACCGCACGGCCTTCCCATGCAGATCTATTGTTTCTCGAACGACACCCGCTGGGTGCCGTACGAGGGAATCCAGTCCGACATCTTCGACCATATCCTCTCGATCGCGCCGCAATTCGACCTTCGGGTATTCCAGAGCCCCAGCGGACGCGATTTCGCGGGAGTGCTCGGCGACCAGAAGCCCAAGGCTACTGCTTGACCAGTGGATAGAGCCGGACGTATTCAATCTCGTCCTCGTCACGCCAGATGCCGAGCACGTAGTCAGGACCGATGTCAGTAGGTTCCAGCCCTTCAGGCATCTCGACAGCTCCCAGCCATTGTCCCGTGATGTCGAACACCTGATACCGATGGATGTTGTCGTCGGGAAATTCGAAGCCTTGCACCCATAGATATCCTGCCCGATCCAGGGTGAACTCCGAATATGCGGGATGGGTGGCGGGATAGGGCATTTCTTCAAGCATCGCTTCGAACATGGCCTTGAACCGAGGCGGCGTGCCTTGGGATGCGATCTCATCCCGCTCGCTCTCTTTGTGGGCCTCGATCTGATCTGGTGACAATGCCAAGGCCTCGTGGGCGCGTCGAATGATGGTTCGGGGGGCGCCGGATTTGTCGAGCACCCTGATCTGGTACGAGTCGCCCGTTCCCGAGTAGATGTGCTCTCCGTGTGCCACAACCGTGGTTCGCTTCCCGAAGGCGAGTCGCCGCACCGTCATCGCGCCTTCGGCCGCCTTTACAAAGGACTCGGTGTCCGCCATCAGCCCGACCGTATCGAATTGAGTGATCGGAAGCTGGTGGATGAAATACAGTGCGGAGTCCCGGCGGAGGCCGCTGGGAAGGCTTCCGGCACTGAACTGCCGCCGCGTGCGCGAGAGGATGGTTCCATCATCGAAGGCATCGACCATGGTGACCGATCCCTGGTCGTTTCCGGCGAAGGAGAAGACGTCCTGGAACGTGCCGTCCGGGTCGAAGCGTGAGAGCCGGCGTTGGCGGAAGTCGAACGCGAGGAGGGTGTCTCCCGCTTGGACCGCAAGGAGGCCGAGGCCGGTAAACTCGCCTGGTCCCTGGCCCTCGCCGCCTGCGTCGAGCAGGTGGGCGCCGGCGGCATCGTAGAACTTGAGTTCCTGGCTGCCTGCGTTGGCGACGACCAACCGGCCGTCGGCTAAACGAAAGGCGGCGCCGACCCGGAGCAGGTCGTACCTGGGATCGTCCGGAAGTCCCCCGATTTCGACGCTCGGAACATCGCCCACCCGCCAGCCCGTACCTTCCGCCCAGGCGGGCTCCGTGCTCTCGACGATCGTTATGCCGGCGCTGTCACGTACCGTCACCGTGTTGCCGGTCCCGTCCGAGGTGGCACACCCGACAGGCAGCGTCATCCCCAGCATGCACACCAGCGCCACGGGTCCTGCAAGCGTCCTGGACGGCATTGGCCGCTTACTCCTTGATCAGCTGGTAGAGCCGCACGTACTCGAGGTCGTCCTCGTCGCGCCAGACGCCGATCACCCAATCCGCGCCGAGCTGCATGGGCGTGAACTGCTCGGGCATGGTGACCTGGCCCAGCTCCTGGCCGGTTGTATCGAAGACAGTGTAGTGGTACACGTCCCGCTGGTGCCGCATTTTCCCACCTTGGACCCAGAGGTTCCCCTCCGTGTCGGTGCGAATGCCGGTGTAGTAGGGGAAGGCATCCGGGTAGGGCGCATCCTCGAGTTGTTGTTCGAACTGCTCGCGGATCTGCTCGGGGATGTTTCCTGAATTATCGAGCATGAGCTCATGCCTGTAGCGCTTGAACTCGGCGATGTCTTCGGGCTCGACTGCCTCACGGGGGTGCACCGTTCGAATGAGTCGTGTGAGGCTCCCTGTCTCGTCATACACCTGGATCTCAAAGGCCTCGTTGGTCCCGACAAAGATCTGGTTGCGGAAGATTTCGACTTGTGTGGTCAGGGCGAACGGCCGCTGGGCTGGGCGAGGAGACGTCTGATTGTTGAAGGTCAATTGGGTGGTGTACGTCTCGGGGCCCGGAAAGGTGCCGAGGGTATCGCTTACGGTGCCGTCGGCCTGGTAGGCCAGGAGGGGGCGTGGCTGGCGGTAGATGCCAGACTTAGCCGTGGTGTCGAACACGAACACGGGAGCGACCAGGGTCCCATCGGACAGCCTCCCGGCCGGCACCACGAACTGCAACTGGCCCGGCGACCTTAGAACAATGCCGTCTACGTATGCGCCGTCCGCATCCAACGTGGAGAGACGGCGGCTGGGGAAGTCGTAGACCCAGAGGGTGTCCGCCGCGCCGAGCCAGACGAAGCCGATGCGCTGGAACTCGCCCGGCCCACCCCCCTGGCGGCCGCTGGTGGCCAGGTGCTCCCCGGTTTCGTCATAGAAGCGGAGCTCACGAGTCTCCCCATCCGCCACAACCACACGGCCGTCGCTGAGCCGCAGTGCGGCCCGCACCTGGTTCAGGTCGTACGCCGGATCGTCCAGTTCACCGCCGATCTCGAACTCGGGCTCCTCGGCCACGCGCCACCCGAGTCCGTCCGGCCAGGCGGGTCCGGTGTTCTCGACGATGGTGACTCCGGCGCTGTCGCGGATCGTGGCGGCGGCAGCCGCTCCACCAACTTCGCTGCATCCCGCCAGGAAGATCGGGAAGCATAGAAGTGAAATGCTCAGCAAGCGCATGATGTCCTCGGGCTGGGGTCGGGCAGCTCACTCGACGGCAAGGGACGAATGTCCTGTACCGAAACTAGACGATGTCTCCTTCTCGAGCGAGCATCGGAGACCAGACCCGTAAGTCGGCCGGTCTCCGGCTGGCCCTTCATGAAACCATGCTTCCACGGACGCGAGGACCGGATAGAGGGTTTCAGCCGGCTGACCGCTCCGGCTCCGGGAATTGGGAATGCGAGGGTGTTATTTTGCGGCGGGCATTCGGGGTATGGAATGCTCCACCTCAACCGTCAGCCGTCTCCATGGCAAACGCACTCGACCCCATTCTCAAGCCCAAGACCGTCGCCGTGATCGGGGCGTCACGGTCCCGGAATACGATCGGCCACGAACTCCTGGCCAACCTGATCGACCGAGGCTTTACGGGCGCGGTCTATCCGGTAAACCCCCACGCCCACGCCATCCATGCGGTGAGGGCCTACCCGAGCATCGGCGCGGTTCCCGAGCCGGTAGACCTGGCCATCATCGTGGTCCCCAAGGAAGCCGTGATTCCCGCCGCGGAGGAGTGTGGGCAGAACGGCGTCAAGGGTCTGATCATCATCTCGGCCGGCTTCCGAGAAGTCGGCACCGAAGGGGCGGACCGCGAGCGGGAATTGGTGAAGGTGATCCAGCGATACGGCATGCGGATGGTCGGCCCCAACTGCATGGGGGTGCTCAACGCGAATCCAGCCTTTTCCATGAATGCCACGTTCGCACCGAGTTGGCCTCCCTACGGGCGGTTGGCGTTCGTGTCACAGTCCGGCGCCATGGGGTTGAGCGTGCTCGACTACGCCAGCGAATATGGGATCGGGATCTCGCAGTTTGTCTCGATGGGGAACAAGCCGGACGTGAGCGGCAACGACCTGCTCCTTCAATGGGAAGACGACGATACCGTCGACACGATTCTCATGTACGTCGAGAACTTCGGCAATCCAAAGAATTTCCTTCGGATCGCCACGCGGATTTCCAAGCGGAAGCCCATCATCGTCGTGAAGTCCGGTAGGTCGGCGGTGGGAGCACGGGCGGCGTCGTCGCACACGGGGGCTCTCGCCGCGAGCGACACGGCGGTTGACGCCTTGATGCAGCAGGCCGGGGTGATCCGAGCCGGATCGGTCGAGGAGCTCTTCGACATCGCGATGGCCTTCAGCGGCCAGCCCCTTCCGAAGTCACGGCGCACGGCCGTCATGACCAATTCCGGCGGGCCCGGCATCCTCGCCGCCGATGCGCTCACCCTGAACGGGCTCGAAGTTCCTCGCCTCCAGCGGGAGACCCTGGAAAAGCTTCGGCCGCACTTTCCGGCTGAGGCCACCATCGGCAACCCGCTCGACATGATCGCCTCGGCCACGCCTTCAGGTTATCGGGCTGCACTGGATGCGCTGCTGAGCGATCCCAAGATCGACTCCGCCCTGGCCATCTTCGTG
>JABDII010000497.1 GCA_013003805.1 Gemmatimonadales bacterium | reverse complement strand
GTCCCCCTCCGAGCCGTGAAGGCCGAGAAGTCCTTGGCGGACCTGGCCCTGGTCCGCATGGGCCGGCTGTCGGTCGTACCGGCGACGCTCACGCAGTGGAAACGTCTGTTGAGGATGGCGGGCGAGTGAGCCCGCGGTTCGGGGTCGAGGCCCCATTCGAACCGGCCGGGGACCAGCCGAAGGCCATCGACGAGCTGCTGGCGGGCCTGGAGCGCGGCGATCGCTACCAGACCCTGTTGGGCGTGACCGGGTCGGGCAAGACCATGACCCTGGCGCACGTCATCGCGGCCTACGGGAAACCCACCCTGGTCATGTCCCATAACAAGACGTTGGCCGCGCAGCTCTACGGCGAGTTGCGGCAGTTCCTGCCGCGGAACGCAGTCGAGTACTTCGTGTCGTACTATGACTATTACCAACCCGAGGCGTACGTCCCGGCAACGGACGTCTATATCGAGAAGGACGCCTCAATCAACGAAGACATCGACCGGCTCCGGCTCCGGGCGACCTCGAGCTTGATGGAGCGGGACGACGTCGTGATCGTGGCTTCCGTCAGTGCGATCTACGGCTTGGGCGACCCAGTCGAGTACCGCAAGTCCATGGTGACCGTCGAGCGGGGAGAAGAACGAGGCCGGGATCACCTCCTCTCCGACCTGGTCGATATCCACTACCGCCGCAATGACGCCGCCTTTGAGCCGGGCCACTTCCGCGTGCGCGGGGATACGGTTGAGGTGTATCCGGCGTACGAGGAGCGGGCGGTGCGGATTGAGCTGTGGGGCGATGAGGTGGAGCGCGTTGCCAAGATCGACCCACTCACCGGCGCTACCATTACGGAACTCGACCGATGCGCGATCTACCCGGCGACCCACTTCGTGACGCCGCGTGAGACCGTTGAGCGGGCGGTGGGGCGGATTCGTGAGGAATTGGTCGAGCGGTTGAAGGAGCTCCGAGCAGGAGGAAAGCTGCTCGAGGCCCAACGCCTGGAATCGCGAACCCAGTTCGACATTGAAATGTTGCTCGAAGTCGGGACCTGTGCTGGCGTCGAGAACTACTCGCGGCCGTTGAGCGGCCGGAAGCCGGGCGAGCGTCCAGCGTGCCTGCTGGATTACTTCCCGCCGGACTACCTCGTGGTGGTGGACGAATCGCATGTGTCGTTACCTCAAATCGGGGGCATGTATAACGGCGACCGCGCGCGCAAGCTCACCTTGGTCGACTACGGGTTCAGGCTCCCCTCCGCCCTGGACAACCGGCCGCTTCGCTTCGAGGAGTTCATGGATCTCGTCCCGCAGATGATCAACGTGTCTGCGACGCCGGGCGATAAGGAGCTCGGGCTCTCCGCGGGAGTGGTGGTCGAACAGATCATTCGCCCCACCGGACTGCTCGATCCTGAGGTTGAGGTCCGGAGGGTCAAGGGCCAAGTGGACGACCTGTTACACGAAATCCAGAGCCGAGCGGATCGACAGGAGCGTATCCTGGTAACCACGCTCACCAAACGGATGGCGGAAGATCTGACCGACTACCTCCAACAGACCGGCGTGCGAGTCAGGTACCTCCACTCCGATATCGACGCGATTGAGCGCATGGAAATCCTCCGTGGGCTCCGACTCGGCGACTTCGATGTGCTTGTCGGGATCAATCTGTTGCGTGAAGGACTGGATCTTCCAGAGGTCTCCCTGGTTGCTATCCTGGACGCCGATCAGGAGGGGTTTCTCCGTTCCGATCGGTCGCTGATTCAGACCGTGGGGCGCGCTGCCCGGAACGAGCATGGCGCCGCCATCCTCTATGCCGACCGGATCACCGGTTCGATGGAGCGAGCCCTCGCGGAGATGGATCGCCGCCGGACACTCCAGGCGGACTACAATGCGAAGCACGGCCTCACTCCGAAGTCCATCATCAAATCGGTTGAGGAAGTGCGCTTGTCGACCAGGGTGGCCGATGCGCGCGGGGAGCGACGTGCCAAAGCAGAACCCGAGCTCCTTGGCGATCTCCACGATCCTGCCCGCCGCGAAGCGGCCCTTCACGCGCTCGAACGGCAAATGAAGGAAGCCGCGGCGAATCTCGAGTTCGAGCTGGCGGCGTTGCTGCGCGATCAGATCAACGACTTGCGCGCGGCGGGCGCCCCGCAAGTCCGGCGTGAGCGGCCGACGCGCCGGCGCCAACGCGCATGATCCGGAACCTGACCGAAACCGAACTCACCGAAGAGGGCGAGACCCTCGGCCGAAGCCTCCCGCCCGGCGCCGTGCTGCTGTTCGCCGGTGACTTGGGAGTCGGGAAGACGACGTTCATTAATGCCATCGCGCGTGGCTTGGGGGTCACGCGGCCCGCGACGAGTCCGACGTACGCGCTGGTGCACCGCTATCAGGGGCGCCGCGGTCCCGTCTTCCACGTCGACTGCTACCGACTGGAGTCGCCCGAGGAGGCGCGTGACCTCGACTGGGAAGGCATGATGCGGGAAGGAGACGCGATCCTGGTGGAGTGGCCCGAGCGGGCCGAGGGATGGGTGCCCCCGGCGACCGCGCAATACCGCCTGTCCCACCTCGACGATCCTGATCGGCGCGGCCTCGAGGCCCTGTGATGTGGCTCGCCATCGACTCCGCGTGGGGGATCGGCTCCGTAGCCCTCGGCCGACCGGCAGAGACCGTCCCGCCGCTCGTGGAAACCATGCGCCAGCCCCGCACCCATGCCTCGGGCCTGCTTCCGCTGATCGATGCCATGCTGGCGCAGGCTCGCATCGAGCTCGCCGAGCTGAAAGGGGTTGTCATCGGGGATGGCCCTGGCAGCTTCACCGGGCTCCGCATCGGCGCCTCCGTCGCCAAGGCCTTGGTCGACGCGCACGGTGTTGAGCTCTGGACCGCACCGTCGCTCATGGCGATGGCCCTGACGGCGTCTTCCGAACAGGACGCCGCCATCCTTCCTGTGGCCGATGCACTTCGAGGCGATCTGTATTGCGGTCTCTACCGGTTCGGTTCGGACCGGGTGGTGACCGAGCATCACGCCGCCGTACGAAGGCCTGACGCCATTGTCTCGACCTTTCCCATCCCAAAGGTTATGGTCGGCGAGGCGCCGGAGCCGGCCCGACGAGCCTTGTGCGAGTGGGCAGGTTGCCCGGTGACGCCCCCTTCCTCTCGTGGGGCCGGCGCGCTGCTCGATCTCATCGGCCTCTCCGGCGGCGCCCGACGGATCCCACATTCCGAGGTGTCGGGATGGGAGCCGGATTACGGTCGTCCCGCTGAGGCCCAGGCCAAGTGGGAACGCGTACATGGACGTCCCCTGGCGGATCCGCCGCGCGCGGATCGCTGACACCGATCACGTCGCCCAGATCGAGGCGCAAAGCTTCACCGACCCGTGGCCCCGGGAGGGAGTGCGGGCCGTGCTGTCGAGCCGGACCGTGACTGCCTTCGTCGCCGAGTCGGGTACCCGGGTGATTGCGTATGCGATCGCGCGTGACGCGGCGGGGGTAGCCGAAATCCTCGACCTGGCCGTCAGCCCCGAGTTCCGACGGGCGGGAGTCGCCACGGCGTTGCTGTGCAAATTGATCGAGACTCTCGAGCGCGGCGGAGTCAGGGACATCTTTCTCGAGGTGCGGGAATCCAATCGTGCCGCTCGGGCCTTGTATATGGCCCATGGATTCTCGGCGGCCGGCCGCCGGCCACGGTACTATCGAAAGCCGGTCGAAGACGCGATGCTTCTCAAGCGCGGTGGGCCTGCGCATGCGTCGGAACGGGCCGAGTAGCATATATTTGATGCTAGCGAACACGGGCCGGTCCGGTACGTTTCCCGGGTCGGTCCAGAACTCTGTTTTCCTGCGCTGGAGGTCATTGTGAGCCGGAGTCTCAACAAGGCGACATTAATCGGCAATCTCGGAGCGGATCCAGAAGTCCGCAGCACATCGAACGGGTCGCGGGTCGCGACCATTTCCCTCGCCACGAGTCGGCAGTGGACCAACAAGGCCGGCGAGCGTCAAGAGAAGACCGAATGGCATCGGGTCGTGCTGTGGAACAACCGCGGATCCAACCTCGCCGACATCGTTGAGAAGTATGTGAAGAAGGGTGACAAGGTCTACGTGGAGGGCAGCATCCAGTACCGGACCTGGCAGGATCGCGAAGGCCAGACGCGGTACACCACCGAGATCAACGCCCGAGAGCTCATCATGCTCTCCGGGCGCGGGGGAAGCGACGAGAACGCGCCTGTGCCGACGCAAGTCGGAGCCGGTACGCCGCCCAAGGAATCGTTCGATGACTTTCCGGCAGCGCTCGACTCGGACGACGACGACCTGCCGTTCTAGAGGCTTCATTCTGCGCCCCTTGCGGCGTTTCGCAAAGCCGGGCTCGGTCCGGCTTTGCGGTCTGCTCCCCGCCCGGTTCTCACCAGAACCAGGGCGGGGATTCCCTTGATATGCCTGCCTTTCCGGGTGGCGCCGATCCCGGGGCCCTCTGGGAATTGATCTTGCATGGCCCCCAGCAGCAGAAAGTGCCCGAGTCGGGCCAATTTCCGCTCGAGGTCCGCCAGGCGCCCTGGTGTAAGTGCCTATCTCTCTTTACTTTAGCATCGGGCCTCACGATGGCGCGAGGCGGGGGCGACACCTAATTGTTCGTCCTAACTCGTTGTATCGCAAAGGATTGACCTCAACTTCACAGGTCGCGCTATGCTGAGAATTCGCTCTTGGCTCCTCAGGTTGACTCCGTGCCTGGCCCTGGTCGCCATCCCTGCGGTGGCCACCGCGCAGGCTGTTCCCGAAACCCATACGGTCAGGGAGGGAGACACGCTGTGGGATCTGGCCGGACGGTACTTCGGAGATCCCCTGCTGTGGCCCGAGATCTATCGCCAGAACACGATGGTGGTCGAAGATCCTCACTGGATCTACCCGGGGGAGGTCCTCCGCCTCTCCGGGACGGCGCAGGTGTCAGCCATTCCCCAGGACGTTGGGCCGGCCGGGCAAGTCGTTGATGCCGACGCGATGGCCGACGCCGACGTCCGGGGTGACGACCAGGCGCCACTCGATACCCGGC
>JABDII010000482.1 GCA_013003805.1 Gemmatimonadales bacterium | reverse complement strand
GTGCCTGGGCGGTCACCCGGCCCAACGGATCCATCACCAGAGACACGCCGGTGTTGGCTACTCGCGCGATTCCCATGCGCGTCTCGATGGCCCGCATGACCAGATGCGCCGGGTGCTGCGAGCGCGCCCAGGTACGCCGCGCCCAGGCGTCGTTCGATACATTGAGCAGCACGTGGGCGCCCGCGCGCCGGTAGGCCCGCGCCAACCGCTCGAACCCCACCTCGAAACAGATCACGACACCGCCCCGCCCATGGCCAGAGCCGACCGGGAAGAGCGGTCCGCCATCCCCCGGAACGATCGTCCCTCGCTCCGCGACCGGCACCAGATAGCGCTTGCGATAGACCATGCCCTGGACCATTCGGCCGCCGGCATCGAGCAACACGGCACTGTTGTAGCGCCGAGTGCTTCCAGGAGCGTCAGGCTCGAGCATCCCGACGAGCAGCGCTACGCGAGCCTCTCGGGCCAGGGCCGCGACCGCCGCCATGTGCGCTCCGGTGCCATCGGCGTCGGCCGGCACGGCGGCCTCGGGCCAGAGCACCAAGTCAGGCCGAGTCGGACTTTCGGCGAGCGCAAGCTCGGTCTGGTCGAGTAACGCATCCACCGACGCGGCCCAGCGCGCCGGATCCTGTTTGTCATGCGGCTTTACGTCAGACTGCACCAGGAGGAACTGCCCTACTGGTCGTAGGTCGAGACCGCGCACCCGGAGGGCGCCGTATCCCAACGCGAGTGGAATCGTGACAAGCACCGCCGCAAGCCGACGCCACTCTCGCGCGGGTGATTCCAGCCCACGGGCCAGGAGCGCGTTCGAGACCACGAGCCAGAAGGTGACCCCGCGGGCTCCAGCAAGATCGGCCCACTGAATGACCAGGGGGAATCCAGTCAGTGACGTCCCGAGACCGAGCCAGGGAAAGGCGAGGGCCCCATGGTGACCGAAGATCCATTCCATAACGGTCCACCCAGCGGCGAATACCAGCCACCGGGGTGCTTTGGGAAGCGCGATCCAGACCCGGACGACCCACCAACCGAGGACCGCCCACCAGAGCGAGAGGAGGAGGACGGCCAGCAGGTAGGTCGCGATCGGATAGGCGGCATACGATTGAAGTGCTACGACCATCCACGCGTGGAGCGCACCGTTGGCGGCGAGGCCGGCGACGAGACCGTACCAGGCACCCCGGGCAGGCCGCTTGGCCAACGCCGCGCGATCCAGCAACCAGTAGAGCGGGACCAACGCAATAAACGAAGGGAGAAACAGATGAAATGGAGGGTAGGCGAGTACCGTGAGTAGAGCCCCCGCCACGACCAGCACCCAGGGGCGTGTTGGCACCGACCCTCTTCTACCCATCCGGTTTGGCTGACGCAATAGAATCACGACCGATCGTGAGCCACGCACCCAGCGCCAGCCCAATGTGAGCAGGCAGGAGCAGCACGATCACTTCCCCGTTCACCTGGTGCATGGCGGGGAGCACCTTGAGCACCAAACCCAGGAGCGAGAGGCCGGCCATGGCCACCGCGAGCCAGCGCGCGGAGGGCCTGGCCCAACGCGCGCCAAACACGACAGCCAGAAGTGCTACCGCCAACCCGAGTCCGATTGGATTGGCGTGGAGCACGTTCTCGTTCTGGGCCGAGGTCGCATGATCGGTAAACCACCAGAGGAAGGCGAGCAGAATCCCGGCACCGCCGACCAGCACGCTCCAGAGAATGGACATCGTGAAGAATCCTCCGCGCGCCACCCTACTCTGATCAGCCTTCCACCCTAGCAGAGCCATGGCACCGCCAAATATGAGGCCGAGCAGGCCGAATCGGGGCCAGAAGCGCGGTATGGAAATCGGCTCAGGCAGTACTTCGCTCTGGTAGAGGGTGCGCTCGCCGAGCACGAGCGGGCTCGATTCATTGCCCGAACTCACTGTGACGTCTCGCAGTGACTCCTGGAGCTGGACCGGAAGAAAGCCCGCCTCCCACGCCGTGATCGGTCGGTCCACCGGTTGGCCCAGCCCCAGCATGATGCCGAGATAGACCAGGATGTCGTCTTGGAGAAGCCGCCGGGTGTGGTCGCGGAAGGTGAACTCGGTAGCCGGACTCTCGGTCTGCCGCTTGAGCCCACCACCCAGTATCCGGTCCAGCGCATCACGGACCCGGGTGGAGCAGTTGTCGCCATAGTAGTTGTAGTCGTAGAACTTGTTCTCTTCCTGACGATTCCACTCGAGGAAGCGCTGGAGCTCGGCACGTTGGGCAACCGTCAGGTTGAGCTCCTGGACCCAGAGCGACCGGCCGCGTTGCATGTAGTCCGCCGCGGAACGCTCGGCGTCCTTGCCGGCCATCCAGTATCGCATGTGACCCTTGGCGAAGCGCAACAGGAAGTCTTCCTGCCGGAAGTCGAATATGCCGTAGTTGTACGCAAAGTCGGTTCCGCGGACCGGATCGTGGATCCAGATGGCATTGTGCCCGAAGCGCTCCCAAACCTCCGGGCCTGGCCCCATGGTCATGAGATAAACCGTGAGGTTCGACCGGCCGGTCGAGTCTTGGGCCGAAAGTGACGACGGTTGAGCGGCGAGATGCGCCGGACTTGTCGCCGCGATGAGCACGGCCGCGCCTAGCCAGCCACGCCAAGTGCCGCGGCGGAGGCTCACAACTTGATGTCCCGGTTCTCGAGGGCCGACTTGTAGATGGCGTCCAGCACCTTATGGAGCGTGAGTTGCTCCTCCAGCGGCGGGAGCTTGGCCTCTCCACGGATGGCGGCGATGAAGTGCGCCCACTCCGCACGGAATGATGCTTGGTAGGGCGTCTCACGGCCCCAGGTGGCGGTCGGAGAAACGTTGACCGGTGAGCCATGCATCTGCTTCCACACGACAAACGGGTTGATACTCGCCGTCCCCTTGCTCCCCCGCACGCCGGCGCCGAAACGCTCGCCCTCCCCGACATGATTCCAGGTCACATCGAGG
>JABDII010000462.1 GCA_013003805.1 Gemmatimonadales bacterium | reverse complement strand
GCGTAGTCCTCCTACTCCGCTTCATTCGGCCCGAGCAGATTGCGCGTCCGGAGGGGTTTCGCAATCTGCTGGACTTCATCACGCTGCTCCGCGCACCGACCAACCCGTTCTTCCCGAGCGAGTGGGCGGCCCAGATGGTCATGAACTGGTTGCTCCGGATCGCAGACCCGCTTCCCATTCTGCTGCTCTGGACCACGGCCGGGGCTGCCGTGGTCTTTGGAGCTCTGGTTCATCGCAGCTACTACCTGCCCGGGTTCTCCAAGGCCCAGGAAGGCGCCGATCGGTTCGTGCGCGGACGTGCCTGGCAGGGGCTCGCGGACCGGATACTCGGGACGCTCCCAGCATCGAAACGCGAATTCATCCTCAAGGATCTGCGGCTCTTCTTCCGCGATTCGACGCAGTGGAGCCAACTCATCCTGCTCGCGGTGTTGCTGGTGGTGTACCTGTTCAACATCCAGGCCCTCCAGCTGTTCTCTGGAGAACGCGTGCCGTTCTTCCTCGTCACCCTGGTGGTGTTTCTCAATCAGGGATTGGCGGGCTTCGTCCTCGCAGCCATCGCCGCTCGATTCATCTTCCCGTCGATCTCGCTCGAAGGGCGCCAGATGTGGCTGCTCCGCTCGAGCCCACTCGACCTTCGCGCGTTGATGTGGAGCAAGTACTGGATCGGCACCATCCCGCTCCTGGTGCTGGCGTTGGTCTTGACGGTCACCACCAACGCGCTGCTCCAGGCATCGGGATTCATGATGGCGCTGAGCATCGGTACCATCACACTGTTCACCCTCGCCGTGAGCGCGCTCGCGCTCGGCTTCGGTGCGCTCTATCCCCAGTTCGAGACCGAGAACGCGGCGCAGATTCCGACCAGTTTCGGGGGATTGGTCTTCATGATGACCACGATTTCGCTGCTCGGGCTCGTGATCGTGGTCGAGGCCATTCCGGTGACCGGCTACCTCCGTGCCCGCCAAGCCGGCATGGCACCCGGCTTGACTCCTGAACTCGTGCTCACGATGGTCGTGGTGGTCACTGTCTGCGCCATCGCGACCCTGGTCCCCTTGAAGATCGGCCTCAAGCGGATGAGTGAGATGGAGTTCTAGGAGGCCTGGAGAAAATCGGCTATCGGCTATCGGCTATTGGCTAGCGAGGAAGTAATGCGGTTGACCAATAGCTGATAGCGCTTTGTCCTGCTCCCCGCTTTCCGCCACCTCCCGCAACCTTCGGATACCAGTTCTTTCCGTTCGGGTTCCTACCTTGGGCGCCCGTCACGGCTTCTCACGCGTGACGGGCTTCTTCAACTCAAGGAGGACCCATGTCACGAAGGCTTTGGCCGGCAGCGGGACTGGTGCTGGTGGCCGCCATCGCCTGTTCCGACGGCGAGGCCCCACCTTCAGGCCCCACCACACCGGGAGATGAACCCACGGCTGCTCTCCGCCAAGGACCCGACCAGGCCAAGCTCGAGGTCCTGGCACGACGCCTGGCCGTGGCACTCGCGGACGATGTGTTTCGGCAGGACTTGAAGGCCCAACTCGACGCCTCTCCCGTCATCGAGCACAAACTCCACTTCCGAAGCTTCTTGGAGGGACGCGGTCAAGCGGCCTTGCGCCGGGTCGCCGCAGCCAACCGATTGAGCGATGCCCAATTGCGGCGTGACGTCGATGCGGCCATCCCGGTCGAGATCTACCTCCCCGTGGCGGAGCACCGGGATGGCTGGAGCGGCGACGCGAACATTCTGGTGGCCACTGCGCTCGACGACGGCGATGCGCCCATTGCGTTCGACACTCGGGGGAAACGCCGCGTCCTCGATCCTGCCCAACCGCCGGCCACTCCCGTGGTGGCGCTGGTCCCGGTGGAAACAGCATTCAACCGCTTTCCGACCGCCAAGTGCCTCGACTGCGATGTGCCTCCTCCGGGCGGAGGCGAAGCGGGCGGCGGCGGGGGCAGCAATCTGCTGGTACGCGATCTCACCCTCACGTATGCGCAATTCAATCGGGATTTTGAGGGTTGGTTGAAGGGCAAGCCCGAGTTTGAGGTCCATATCATGGGTCCCGCCGCCGTGGGCGACACGGCCAACCTCAAGAGCCACCAGTGCATCGGAGAGCATGCGCCGACCGGGTACACGTGGGACATGAACAACCTCACGTGGTCCGGGGCGGTCAAGCTGTACAGTGCGGCCCAAATGGATGCCTTCGAACAGGCCAATCCCGGCCGGGCGTTCCTGGTATTCGTCCTGGAAGACGACGACGTGGCCTGCGAGATCCGAACCGACGAAGACCGCTCGGGGGCGGTCTTGAAGACACTGGGCGTGGCCTACAAGGACTACAAGGCGGCCAAGGACCAGAAGGTGTTCACCACCGCCGGGGCGAGTCGCATTCTCACGGCGGCCAAGTCCGCGGCCAACTTCCTGTCGGCGCTCCACAGCCTGTTGAACTCGAACGATGACATCATCGGGTTCGCGGTGGAGGGAAGCGTCGCGGGCCTGACTCACCCGAACGGCAACTGGGTGGTGCTCGACGAGGACAAGAAGTCCAACGGCTGGATCAAGCTGGAGATGCGCTAGCCGCGCTCACGCCAATCGCTATCAGGAGGCTCCATGGTCCCACCGCCCCGGCTCGTGCTCGCCATCATCATTACGCTCTTCGCGATCCCAGCTCCCGGGGCCGCACAAGAACAGGGCTGGAGTCTCCTGGCGGAGGCTGGGTGGGGTCGCACGGCCGGGGCTTCAGGCGATTCCGAGACCGGGGCGGCCTTCCGGCCCGCGAACACGCTGGTGGTTGGACTCGCGGCAGGGAGGCGTCTCGGCCCCTTCGAGCTGGGCCTCGTGCTTCGCACCGCCCGGAGCGACCTCACCATCGCCGACGGCCAAGTCACTATCACCACCGATGACCTCAGGTTGACCCTGTACGAGCTGTCTCCCGAGCTCGGGACGAGGCTCGTACGCGTGAGCCGGTACGCGGACATCCATGTCGCCGCCGGCCCCGTGATCCATATTTGGCGCGTGACCGGCTCGGAGGGCCGCGTCCGCGTCGGTGCTCGGGCGGCACTCATCCTCGAGAGTTTGGTCGCAGACGGCGTGAGCGGAGTGGTCCGAGCGGAAGGTGCCGTGACCGGCTCGATGTTCGCCGAGGGTGAGTTGCCGCCCGAGTTCGAGGAGCAGCGGGCATTTCGAGTGCTGATTGCGTTTGGGCTCAGGTATCGCTGGCGGTGAAGCGACCGCGCCGACCACTCCAGCTGGTCGGCGCAGTTGTATAGGCTCCACCTCAGAGGCGCGTCGCCACGGCTACCGTCTTATGCTCTAGCAACATCAGGGAAGTAGACGATGAACAAATACCGACCGAGTGGGATGCTGAAGCCTAGGTGCTGGTCGAGCAACCGACGTTTGGTTGAAGCTCTGACGGCGATTTCTGAGCTTGGGTACGAAATAGGAAGGACGCGAACACCGGGCGGTGCACGTCGCCGGTCTCGTTTGGAGTTCCTTCTACCCCCGCCTGGGGGAAGGAACTTCCGGGATAGCTTGAGGTTACCAAGTAGTACTCGTAGCGCGAGCTGAGAAATGGTGAGGAGTGCGGCGAGACGAATGTCCAGGAGGAGAGCGAGGAAGGGGAGGAAAACGGCCCACAATCCACCCACCTGGGGGAACCGCCGCGGGTGGATCACGGGGCCAATACCTTGGCTGAGACAGCGAATCTCCAAGACGGCTTAAAGGTGTATAACACGAGGCCCCTCTTACAGGTCAACGACGCCGACAACGGGTCACCCCCCGAGAATAGGGCCGATCGACTAACTAAACAAACCTCACATATTGTACAATAAAACTAGTACATCAGATGGCTGGAATAATCTAAGTCCCTTATTTTATTGTAGTTATATCGAACTATAGGGACCTGCTGTCGGTGAAAATACCGTGTGTTTTTTATACAGATGCATTCTTCGTCCACGGACGGCTCATCATCGAATCCGTCCTTCCACCGATTGGCGTGAGGGGGGTGGGGGGTGGGGGGTGGAGGCAGGGAACTCGGGGTATGTCCTAGCGCGTGAGACTGACCTCCGACGAGAATCCAGGAAAACCACCCGACCTCAGGATCTCACTCAGTCCGAGCCCGGGTGGATCCCATAGCGTCAAAACGAATGCGCCGACCGGCTGGACCGGTCGGCGGTGGCATTTGACTCTTGCCTCAGGGGCTCGTCAGGCAGCGACCTTGGTTCCGCAGGTACCGCAGAATCTGGCGCCGGGCGTGAGTGGAGCGCCGCATCCGGTGCAGGCCCCGACCCCATTCAATGATCTGCCGCACGACGAGCAGAACGCGGCCTCGGCTTCCGGGCGAGGACCGCAGGTCGGACAGACAACACCGTCCCCTACCTCGCCGCCTCGAATCGCGGCAACCCGCATGGCTACCATGCGCTCGACGTCATCGGTCCCCGTGGCTCCGGACTCCTCGGCCCTGATAGCCGTGAGCGCTTCCGCCGTATAGGCCCTTCGGAGCTCGTCGTAGTCTGCTTCGGAGAGTTTGCCGGTGGCACGGTCGAACTCGATCTCGCGGAGGGCCGCCAGCGCCAGCCCCTTGGGAGTCTCCTGGGGATCGGGTGGCTCATAGACCGGTGGAGCCGGCGGCGCCGGACGAAGCACCGGATCAAGCACAAACCAAAGTGCCAAGAGGCCGACCAGTGCCGCGGCCAGCGCTTCGAAGAACATCAGACGTCCTCCCTCAACAACTCCTGACGCAGACGATCCAGCTCCTCGGGGCTCGCGTCGATGCCGGCGACGGAATCGCCGTATCCCACACCTTCTTCAGATACCGGTACGGGGATCTTCGCCCGGCGCGTTTTCAGCAGGTGTGCGGTTAAGAGCAACCCGGCCAATACCATGACGCTTCCCGGCACCAAGTAGCCAGCGAGGTTAAAGCCCTCCGCCTTCGGCGACATGAGGACTTCCGTGCCATAGCGAGCAACGAAGTCCTCCCGGATCTCGTCCGCGGTCTTCCCGTCGTTATGGAGCGCGAGGATCTCCCGGTGGAGCGCCGGCGACGTCGCGCAGGAGAAATCGGTGGTGCGGCAGGTGTAAATATCGAGGTTGCATCCGCAGGTGCAGCGGAGGCCCTTCTCGAGTTCCTTGATGTACTCGTCGTTGTCCAGGTCGACCGTCGGGGTCCGCTGTTGGACCGCTCCAGGATTGTACAGGCGGCCGGCGTCATCTTGGGATGCTTCGGGGGCAGGGGCAGCTTCTTGGGCCCCGAGTCCACCGACGAGGACAATCAGCAGCAGCGGGACGAGGGCCCGCGCCGGATATTTCCAGAAATGCAGCACACACGTCATGCTAGACTCCAGCAGTTGCGGGGCGCTCGGCTGCCGCCGACGGAATCGGCCGCACCAGGCCCGCCTCGGACGGCCACATCACCGTGATCCCGCCGATGATCATGAGCACGCCGCCGATCCATAACCACACCACCAACGGGTTGATGGTGAAACGAAATACCGCTTCCTCCGTCCCCTGAACCGACCCCGCGTACACCACGTACAGGTCTTCTCGCAGGTCGTAGCGAATACCGACCTCAGTTGAGGGTTGGAATTGCGGACGGCCGAAGCTGTCCACGTGTTGACGTTTCTCGGAATTGATCAGGCCGAGCTTCTTGCCGTTGCGCGACACTTCCAGGGTCGCGACGGAGACGACCCGGTTGAGCGCCTCGAACTGAGAGACGCCGACGTGGGTGAGTGAGTAGGTGTGCCCATACGGGCTCGTGATCTCGGCACTCTGGCCGGGCTTCAGGGTGGCTTCCTGATCAACCCGGAAGGCGCCCCCGGCAAAGGCCACGAAGTAGAGCAGAATCGCCACGTGGACGACGTACCCGCCATAGCGGCGCCGGTTCCGGCCAAATAAGTGGTATGTCGCGGCCAGGTACGATTCGCCGTGAATCCGATGCCGGGCGCGAGCGCCGCGATAGAATTCCTGGACCACAGTCCCCATGACGAAGCCGGACAGGGTGAGCGCCATGATGGAGTAGAAGTTCCGCATGCCGAACAAGAGCAACGCGGCCAACACGACGAGTCCGCTCGCGATGGGCCACCGGAATTGCCGCTGCAGATTCGAAGCCGACGCTTTGCGCCAAGCGATCAGCGGCCCGATGCCCGTAAGTGCCAGGAGGAACAGGCCCAGCGGGATGTTCACCCGGTTGAAGAAGGGGGGGCCAACCGTGACCTTGGTACCCTGGACTGCCTCGGACAAGATCGGAAACAGCGTGCCCCAGAGTACGGAAAACGCGATCCCGACCAATGCCAGGTTATTGAACAGGAACGCCGCCTCGCGGCTCAGCATCGACTCGAGCTTCACCTCAGGCTTGAGCAGCGGCCAGCGAATATACAACAGCGTGAAACTCACCACCGCCGCCGCGACGAGGAATCCCAGGAAGTAGTAGCCGACGCTCGACTGAGTGAAGCTGTGGACGCTCGAAATGACTCCCGATCGGGTGATGAACGTCCCGAAGATGCTGAGCAGGAACGTGCTGATGATGAGCCCGAGGTTCCAGCGCTTGAGCATCCCGCGCTTCTCCTGGATCATCACGGAATGCAGGAACGCGGTCATCGTGAGCCAGGGCAGGAAACTCGCATTCTCAACCGGGTCCCAGGCCCAATACCCGCCCCATCCCAACTCGACATAGGCCCACCACATGCCCAGGGTGATGCCGATGCCGAGAAACAGCCAGCTCAGGAGCGTCCACTTCCGGATGGCGAGGATCCACCCGGTATCGAGTCGCTTGGACAAGAGCGCCGCGATGGCGAACGCAAAGGGGATCGTGATGCTGATGTACCCGAGATAGAGCATGGGAGGATGGATGATCATTCCCACGTTCTGGAGCTGGGGATTGAGCCCATTCCCGTCCGGGGGCGTGAACGCCAGCCGCTCGAATGGGTTGGACGAAAACAGCATGACGATGATGAAGAAGACCGTCACCAGAGACGTGACACCTGCAACGTAGGGCAGGAGATCGGCGTAGCGCCGAGAGGTCAGGAACTGCGCCAGCGCCCCGAATAGGGCCAGGACCACGGCCCAGAAGAGGAGCGACCCTTTCTGACCGGCCCAAAACGCGGTGAAGACGAAGTAGCCGGGGAGATTCCGCGAGGTGTAGGATGCCACGTACTCGATATTGAAATCATGGTTGATGAGACCCACCAGGAGCGCCACCGACGCCACCACGAGACACGCCAGGAGTGCGTAGGTCGACCGGTTGACGCTCGCAGCCAGGTCGGGCCGGTTCTGCCACCGCCCCGAAAACGCGATGACCACTCCCCAGAGGCCGACCAAGAGCGCGGCCCAGAGCGAGAAATGCCCGAGCAGGGTCATGGTTAGGCCTCTTGCTCAGGCGATTCGTATTCCTTTTCGTAGCGCGATCCGCACTTAGCAAGCAGTGTCGTGGCCTCGAACACCCCGTCGGTATTGAGCCTCCCCTCGACAACAACCTCGATTTCCTGTTCGTCGTTGAACGTATCGGGAGCCAAGCCTCGGTAGACGACCGGATAGGACGTCGTCCCGTCCGTCACGGCGAACTCGATGGTCTGGGTTGCGGCGTCGCGCTCAATCGTGCCGCGCACCACCGTTGCCCCCATCTTGAGCCCGACATTATGGAAAGACGGATCCTTGGCCGTCCTCTGGGCCAACTCGGTAGGCGTCAAAAAGTAGACGCCGGTCTGCTTCACGCCCTCATAAATCAAGAAACCGACGCTCCCGACGATAAGGATGGCTCCGAGTAAGAATTTGGTGCCGGCCTTCATATGTCCTCCGGTTCGGACCTAGTTCACCAACATGATGTCACGGTTGTCCACGGCGCGGAGCAATCCGGCTCCCTCGGCGCCCCTACCCAATTCCGACTTATTCACCCCTAAATATAGAACGGTCCGGCCTCATCCACCTGCTCCCAGCGCTTCTTGGCGAAACGACTCCAGAATGGCCGGGTGTTCACCGTACTCCTGGCGACCCGTGTTCATTTCTGCACCGTAGTGCTCCATATAGTCCGCGTAGGCCCGCGACAACGCGGCGGCGTCATTCTCCAGTTTGGCCGCCGTGCCGCGAATCACAAAACCAAACAGATGCGTCGGGATCTCGGCCTGAATCGTGTCCGCATGCGCCACGGCTTCCGCCGCGGCTCCGGAGTGGAGATGAAGCATGGCGGCGTGGTAACGCGCATCCGGGTCGCGGTCGGCCTCCGGGAGCATATCATACGATTGGAGCGCCATGGGCGCGAAGTTGGTGACCGTGCTCGGGTCGCCGCCTTCGGCCGCTCGCATCACCCGATTGTATAAACGATCGAATCGCTCTCGCGGTGTCATGGCCGCGAGGTCGATGGTGTCGGGCCCGGCACCGGCGGGCGACGCGGTAGCGGCCGCTGGGGGCCTGCCTGGAGAAGAGCGAATGACCATCACCAACACGACGGCGAGCAGGGCCACGATGGCAACGGAGGCCACGATCCAGGGTGTGCGGTCGCTCCGCCCACCGGCGGCAGCCACGTCCGACGTTGGCGCTCCACACGCAGGGCAAAACTTGACTCCGCCGGGGAGCTTGGCGCCGCACCCGCCACAGGACCCGGACTCGAGATTCGCCCCGCAACGACTGCAGAATTTCCCGGTCTGAGGGGCCCCGCAGGCCGGGCACGGAGTGGACGTCTTGGTCATGCCAGACTTCTCCTCGCGAACGAGATGCGGAATGGAAGGGGTATTCTAGTCCCAACCACCGCTCTTTGGCGAGTCAGCAAATCCGAGGGAGTTGGTCACCGGGAAGGAGGTCGACGATTCTCCGTCCGCCGATCCCCGTGTGGAGCACGACGAAGCCGGGATGCTCGTCCACCACCCGGCCGATTCGTGTTGCATCCCGGCCCAGGGGGTGAGCCTTGAGCGCCTCGAGCGCCCGCGACTCCATGCCCTCGGACACGAAGGCGACCAGAACTCCTTCATTCGCAACGTACAGGGGATCGAGCCCGAGCATCTCGCACGCCCCGGCCACCGGGCCCGGGACTGGAATCGAACCCTCGTCGAGGACCACCCCAACCGTGGATGCGGCCGCAATCTCGTTGAGCGCGCTCGCGACTCCGCCGCGCGTCGGATCACGCAGTACATGCACATCGGCGCCAACCGATTGCTCCAGTCGCTCTACCAGGGGATACAGTGCGGCGGAATCGCTCTCGATCGGCGCCTCGAAGGCGATGCCTTCACGCACCGCCATGATGGCCATGCCATGCCTCGCAATGGGCCCGCTCACCAGGACAACATCACCGGGCTTTGCGTTTTCCGGGACCGGGCGGAAGGACGAGCCGAGCCTCCCAATACCCGCGGTATTGATGAAGAGCCCGTCCGCCTTGCCTCGCTCAACCACCTTCGTGTCGCCCGCCACCAGCAGGACCTCCGCCGCTCGTGCACTCTCGGCCATTGCCCGGATCACCCTGTCGAGCAGATCGAACGGGAGGCCCTCTTCCAGCACGAACCCAGCTGACAAGAACTGGGGCTTCGCTCCCATCATGGCGAGGTCATTCACGGTCCCGTGCACGGCCAAGGATCCGATGTTTCCGCCGGGAAACTCCAGCGGGCTCACCACGAAGCTGGCGGTCGAGATCGCGATGTCTTCACCGCCCAGGGACACCACGGCGGCGTCGGCGAGTTGATCGAGGGCGGGGTTACTGAGATGGGGGAGGAACCGCTCCCTGAGCAGTGATGCACTCAGCTTGCCTCCCGAGCCATGACCCAGCTGAACCCGGTCGGTCGCCTCGAAGGGGATCGGGCAATTCAATCCGGACGCCACCGAGACGTCCTCGCTCATGGACGCGTTTCCGCAGGCTGACCTGAGCGGAATCGACCGTAATTGTAGTAGGCCGCACAGGCCCCTTC
>JABDII010000193.1 GCA_013003805.1 Gemmatimonadales bacterium | reverse complement strand
GATCTCAGCCCACTGCTCGATGGCGCCTCGTGGGGCGGCAAAAGGAATGACCTTGACGGTGGCAACCAGGTCGCTAGGGCTAACGGGGGCAAACGAGGTCAGTGTGGCCACTGTCAGTGATTCGTCGATCCGATTCAGACGCTCGATTCGCCCGGCATCGACCAGTGCCAGCCCATGACACGCCGCCTTGAGATTCGCTCGACCGGTGAATGCATGACCCACCTCGATGTTTCGGCCCGCCAAGTCCCGCGCTGCGGCGGCCGCAGCCTCGTCCTCCGGCACGTCATCAGCGTCGAGTCGAGCTACCACGACATCCTCGAGCCCGGCCGTCCGTAGATCAGCCAGGTCCTCGGCGGTGAGGACGTGGCCTTTCTTCAGGGTTCGGAGGCCTGGTGCCCGAACGGTGTGGGCCAGGGTGCGGCCGAGTGCGTCGTCGAGCGGAAGTGAGCCGAATTGCATCGCGTTTCGAGTCTGATTGCTTGAGGGAGTGGTAGCATAACCCACCGGAGTAGTACGGGCCACCTTGTGGCGCGAAGGTGCCGGGGATGCTTAGCTTCCTCAGAGCGAGAGCGCTCGAGACAGCGCCTCCACACTCAATCTGCCCTGGAGGGAATCCGAGATGGGAATGCATATGCGGGCGGGGCTCGGCCTCATTCTGGTTCTGCTGATCGGTCTCATCGGTGTGCCTACGGTCGAGGCCCAGGAGAAGGCGATGACCGATAGCGCGAAGGCGGAGCTGGTCGAGGCCGCCAAGCACGCAGCGGACGCCTGGCTCGAGATTGTGGATGCAGCCGAGTACGGGAAAAGCTGGGACGTAGCCGCCAGCTTCTTCAAGGCCGCGGTCACCAAAGACCAGTGGGAGGCTGCGGTGGTTCAGGCACGCGGTCCGTACGAGCCCATGGGAGGACGCCAGTTCCTCGGGGCGCAGTACGCGACCGAATTACCCGGTGCGCCCAAGGGTGAGTACGTCGTGATGCAGTACGAGATACGGGCATCCGACAACACCAGGCTGATCGAGACCGTAACCCAAATGATCGATACCGATGGGGAGTGGCGGCTGGCGGGCTATTTCGTGCAGCGGCCATGAGTGCAGCTCCGCTGGCACCGAGCCCCGGCCCGGCTCGCCCTGGTACGGACGAGCATGCACCCTACTACAGCGTCTACGTCCGCCAGGTTCCCGATGGCGACGTGTTCGAGACCCTTGCTCGCGAGGTCGGCGGTACCGTAGCATTGCTCGAGGCGCTGGATGAGTCGCAGGCGGGATACCGCTACGCCCCCGGCAAGTGGAATGTGAGAGAAGTCATCGGCCATGTGATCGATGTCGAGCGCGTGTTCGCGCAGCGGGCGCTCCACTTTGCGCGGAAGGATGCTACTCCGCTCCCGAGTCTCGAGCAGGACGCATGGGTCGAGACCGGGTGCTTCGATCGGCGCACCCTCACGTCGTTGCTCGAGGAGTTCACCGCCGTGCGCCAGGCCACTCTCGCCATGTTTTGCGGCTTCGATGCGGAGGTGTGGGCCAATCGGGGCGTCGCCAGCGGCGTCGAGTTCACGGCGCGGTCGATGCCCTACATCATTGCCGGCCACGAGGTCCATCACCGCAAGGTGCTCGAGGCCCGGTACCTGTCATCGCTTTGACGCTGGAGTCCGAGTCTCATGGCTGACCTCCGCTATCCTATCGGCCCCTTCGCCAAGCCGGATGCATTCGATCCTGAGAGCCGAAACGCTGCTATCGACCGGATCGCAAGCACGCCGCACCGCTTACGGAGTGCGGTCGCTGGTCTGAACCCGAGTCAACTCGACACCCAGTACCGTCCGGGCGGCTGGACCGTGCGGCAGGTAGTGCATCACCTGCCCGACAGTCATCTCAACAGCTACGTCCGGTTCAAGCGGGCGCTCACGGAAGACCAGCCGGTCATCTGTACCTACCATGAGGATCGCTGGGCTGAGTTGGCCGACGAGAAGACTGGGCCGATCGACGTGTCATTGAATCTCTTGGAGGCGCTTCACACGCGTTGGGTCGCGGTGCTCAGATCTCTGACACCGGACGACTTGGCGCGCACGCTCGATCATCCCGAAATTGGAATCCTCAGCCTCGATGACATGCTCGCGCTCTATGCCTGGCATGGGGACCACCACATCGCGCACATCACCTCCTTGCGCGAGCGGGAGGGGTGGTAGCCGGACGGCGGTGATGTAAGGCCTATGGCCGTCGTGCGAATCTCCCACCGCCCCACCGGGACCCTGCTCGCGGAGGGCCCGCTCGGCTGGGGCATCACGCCGTTCGAGGGGAATCTCTACATACGGAAGAAGTTTCTCCGCACCGATGCCTTCACGCCGAACTACATTCCCGGCATCTGCTTCTACAAGTTCCTCTACGTTTGGATGGATCTCCGCCTACCGGATCGTACGCCGGTGAAAAATCTGGGCTGGCTCTATTGGCTGCCCAACCCGGTGTTCCCGTTCATCTGGTACCGAGTTGCCGTACCGCGGCAGCATCCGGAATTGGCGATCGAGGAAATCGGGGACGCGAAGCGGGCCTAGCCGGCTCTCCCGAGATACACTCGGAGCTTTGGCGGCATCCGGACCCGCACCAATGCCCGCTCCACGTCACGTTGCATCGAGGGATCGTACTCGCCGAGCACTACGACCTTCCCCGCATCCTGGGCCGCGACGGGCACCCCGTCGAGATACGCCACCCGATTCGTCGCAATGGATCCGACCCTCGGCCCCGGAGTAATCACTCCGGTGAGGTTGAGCGGGTCGGCCGCGCTCATGCCGATGAGCTGCCCTGTGGGGCCCTCTCGTCGAACCTTCCGCAGTTGCCCCACGGCCTCGGGCAAGGCGAACTGCTCGCCGCTCATTCCTGAGACGAACCGCCCGCCGCGGATCTCGCCCCGCGCTTCGAGACGGCGGTACACCGCGGTGAGCTCGCGCCAGGGCGCCAGGTTGGTCTCCCGCGCGAGCAACCGGCGGAACACCACACCGTAGCGACGGAGCAACGACCACGCCTGGGCTTCGGTTGCATCCTGCTGCTCGCCGCTCGCATCGCCGGCTTCCGCTCGAATGCGTGACCAGCGCCCCGCCGACTCTATTCCGAATGGCGCCGTGGTTCTCCGGCGTTTGTGGCCAACGGCGCGCAGCGGTTTCCGGCGGTCGGACGGGGTGAGCAACGCCCTGAGCCCGGCGAAACTGTCGGACGTGACCAGACCCGACGCCACCAACTCCGCCAAGGCCTGCTCCACCTGCGTCGCTAGGAGTCCCGCCTCGTCCACCAACTCCTGGAAGAACACCGCACCCTTTCGGTCGAGCGCCGCGAGCACCTGGGACGCCTGCGCGCCGAGGGCCACCACATCACGTGGACGTGCAAGCGCGAGCCAAGACGCGGCGTGTTCGCGCAGGAAGAGCGCGATAGGAGTGCTCCGGATCGGTCCCCCCGCCCCCGCCGGCCCCGCCTGTCCGCTCTCGCCGCGTGAACGGGCCGGTGGTGAGAGCCTGCTCCACATCACGCGTCCAGTCAACGACAAGGTGTCGAGCATGTCGGGGTCGTAGTCATCCATGCGTGACGGAAGCACATCGCGCTCCCACGCACCGGCCGCGCACTCGTATCCGTCCAGTTGGGTGACGATCCCCGCCAGTCCCTCCGGTCCCGTCGCCCGGTGGTTTGGGTCGATCTTCTGCCAGGCGAAGAGAAACCGCATGAAATCCGCCGGCGCCACCGGCTCGATCTCGGCCCGGAGCCGGTTGAGGGTATATCGGTGAATCCGTGCCAGGAGCCGGCGTTCGCACCACTCGCGTTTCCCGGCATTCGCGGTGAAGCTGCCCCGGAGCACCACGCCGTCGACTTCGAGCGCCACCAACGCGGCTTCCACATCCAAGTCCCCAAGGCCGAGCGAGGATGCCAACTCCGTAGAAGTGGTTGGTCCCAGTGCATCGAGCCGGCCACGGAGGAGTTCCTTCGCCGCGTCGGAACGGGTCCATTCCTTTCGGAATCGCTCCGGGATCGTCACCGGCGGGTCTAGGCACACGGAATGAATTGCTTCGAACTCCGGTACGCGTTCGGTTGCCACCCACCAGGTGAGCCCAGGCTCGTTGTTCTCACCTCCGGTGGTGACCTCGGTGGCGCGGCCGGCCGCGGCCAATTCGTGGAACAGTGGAGCCCAGGACTCTTTTCGGCTGGTCTCGCCTTCTGCGGCGCTTACGAAACCGCACTGCATGAGCGCATCGTGCAACTCATCCGGATCTCGCGGTTCGGGCCAGGCCTCATCCCGGACTCGCGCGATAGCCTCC
The DNA here is from genome assembly GCA_013003805.1 of Gemmatimonadales bacterium. Classification (GTDB taxonomy): domain Bacteria; phylum Gemmatimonadota; class Gemmatimonadetes; order Gemmatimonadales; family GWC2-71-9; genus JABDII01. The sequence continues at coordinate 9,995 of JABDII010000193.1, read as the reverse complement.
GGATCCAAGGCGCCGAGGTCCTTGGCGGATGATGGCTCGGTGGCGCGGCGGGTGTAGACCGCCTGCGTTCGCCGCTCCTCCAGGGGGGCGTCGTCGAGAAAGGCATACGGACGCGCGTTCAGGATCTCGTGACACAGCGCCGAAGGCTCCGGCGTATCGCGCGACACGCAGGCGATATCGCCGGCAAAGATTCGCTCGATGATTGGCACCAGCTCTGGCAAGTCCATCGCCTCGGTCAGGCAATCGTCGACGGTCTGCCGCACCAGGGGATGGTCCGGAATCTCCCGGTCCCCCGCGATGTTCTCGAGGCAGGCGGCCGCATCGGGGAAGGCTGCCGCCATGAGATCGTCCGACTCCATTCGTTGGAGAGGGGCAGGGGTCCGCCGCCCCCCGCGGCGCCGGAGCACCGCGAGCGATATGGTGGTATTCCAGCGCCAGCGGGTCTGGAACATCGGCGCGTCCAAGAGCGCCTGAATCAGGGTATCCCGGAGCGTGTTGGGATGGAGGTACCGGAATACATCGTCCAGCGGGAACGAATGCTGCGGGCCCAAGGACAAGAGCAGGCCTTCTTCAGTCGCCGCGGCTTGGAGCTCGAAGTTGAACGAGCGACAGAACTTCTTCCGAAGCGCCAACCCCCACGCTCGATTCACTCTGCTGCCGAACGGGGCGTGCAACACCAGCTGCATCCCTCCGGATTCATCGAAGAACCGTTCGAGGACCAGTGTCTCCTGGGTCGGGAGGACTCCGAGCACCCGTTTGGCGTCTGCCAGATAGTGAACCAATTGAGTCGCGGCGGACCGTGAGAGCCCGAGCGTTTCCTCGAGCCACGCGAGCGCCCGATCGGGATCGTCCAGGTGTCGGTCGATATCGGCTCGGAGCCGAGCGACCGCCTGCGATAGCTCGGCGCTCCGCGCCGGTGCCTCGCCGAACCAGAACGGGATGTTCGGCGGCTCTCCCTTGGCGTCCGCAACCCGCACGGTGCCCGAGCCTATCTGGAGGATGCGCCACGAGGTATTGCCTAGTTGGAAGATGTCGCCCGCCATGCTCTCGATGGCGAAGTCTTCGTTGAGCGTTCCGATGAAGGTGCCTTCGGGTTCCAGGACCACGCGATAGTCCGCGTTATCAGGAATCGCCCCGCCCGAAGTGATCGCCAACATGCGGGCGCCTCGGCGGCCCTTGATCTGCTTGTTCACCCCGTCGTAATGCACCAATGCGCCCCGCCGGCCCCGCCGGGTGGTGAATCCCTCGGCCACCATTCGGACGACGTTGCTGAAGTCCTCACGCTCAAGCGCGCGATAGGGGTAGGCTCGGCGGAACAAATCGTACAGTTCAGCCTCGTTCCAGTCCTCAGCCGCCGCTTCGGCCACGACCTGTTGGGCCAGCACATCGCGCGGCTGCTCGAGCATCACGATCCGGTCGAGTTCTCCGTCCCCGACCGAGCGCATGAGCGCGGCACACTCGGCCAGATCGTCCCTCGTCAGCGGGAACAGCCTCCCCTTCGGTGTTCCGTGGATCGTGTGCCCCGATCGACCCACGCGCTGGAGCAGGGTCGAGATCCAGTGCGGCGACCCCAGTTGGCACACTAAGTCGACGTAGCCGATGTCGATGCCCAGTTCGAGCGATGCCGTCGCGACGAGAGCCTTGAGGCGGCCCTCCTTGAGGCGTTGTTCGGCCTCGAGTCGAGCCTCCTTGGCGAGACTCCCATGATGGGCGGTCACCGCATTCTGCCCGACCCGCTTTTCTAGGTCACGCGCCACTCGTTCGGCAAGTCGGCGGGTGTTCACGAAGACGAGCGTGACCCGATGTTCCTCGATGAGCTGGGCCAGCCGGTCGAACACCTCCTCCCACACCTCGTGCGACATCACGGCCTCGAGCGGCGAGCCCGGCAGCTCGAGCGCCAGATCGATCGCACGTCGGTGCCCCTCATCGACGACGGCGCACTCGCGGCCTATCCCATCCGGCCCGACACCGACCAGGAATTGCGCCACCTGCTCGATGGGATGCTGGGTCGCGGAGAGTCCAATCCGTTGTAGTGGGCCGGTGGTGATGTGCTCGAGTCGCTCGAGGCTGAGCGCAAGGTGCGAGCCCCGCCGTGATTGAACGACGGCGTGGATTTCATCCACGATCACCGTTTGCACCGTGCGAAGCATTTCTCTGCTGCGCTCGGCGGTGAGCAGGAGATAGAGCGATTCCGGCGTCGTCACCACGATGTGGGGCGGCCGCTTGAGCATCGCGGCGCGGGCCGAGGCCGTCGTGTCTCCGGTGCGGACCGCTGCCGTGATCTCGACCGGCTCCAAGCCCAATCCCTGGGCGGTCTCCGCTATACCCTGCCGCGGCTCGACCAGATTCTTGTGAATGTCGGTGCTCAATGCCTTGAGCGGGGAGACGTACACCACCCTGACCTCATCAGCCAGACCGTGTTCGACTCCTTCCCGAAACAGCTGGTCCAGGGCGTTGAGGAAGGCCGCGAAGGTCTTTCCGGATCCGGTCGGAGCCGCGATGAGGGTGTTCCGGCGCTGGCGTATGGCCTTCCAGCCCCGCTCTTGAGCGGGGGTTGGCTCACCGATGGTGTCGGCAAACCAACTGGCAACGGCAGGGTGGAAGCCGGACAGGGGCATCTCGAAAGGTGTCCCCGGCTATGCTTTGCCCGCGGCGGCCATGACCAGGTCCGACGTGGCCGTGAGGCCGAATTGCTTCCGGAGCGTGCCGAGCTGGCCCATGTGATACGCCTCGTGCCAGGTGAAGAAGATCAGCGTGTCCAGCACCCGTCGTTCGGCGTGGGGGCCACCATCGGCGGGAAGCGCCGCCTCGATCTGCTGGTCGGTCGCTCGACTGACCACCGCGAGTACTCGTTGGGAAACCTCCGCCCAGCTCTTGGTGAGCTCTTCGAGGGCCGGGTAGTCCATGCCGTCGGTGGCGCTGCCGGAGAACTCCTTGAAGGGGTCATCCTCGGGTGAGCCGAGGATCTTCATAAGCTCGTGGCGGTAATGCAGCAAATGTCCGATGACCCAGGCGATGGATGCTCCTTCGTCGCCGCGCGCCTGCCGCCGCGCGACGTCATCCGTGAGGTCCTTGGTGACGACCTGCATGATGAAGTCGGTGAGTTTGAGACTCTCCGCAATAGGTGTGGCGAGCGACACGGTTCTGCCCTCCCTTTCCTCGTTCGGTCCCCACTCTCAACGACCGTATGCCTTCGATTCCCTCACCGATTCGATGACCTCTTCACGTCCCAGGATACGCCATGGGGAGAACGATGCTCGTGTTCTTGATGTTCCCGTCGTGTTCGGGGTCGCTCTGGCACAACGGTATCGGCGGCATCCAAAGAAAGTATGCCGAGAGGCGGTAAGGCGGGAGACGGGCCGCTCGAGGACCCTCCCCGAGCGGCCAATCCTACGGTTGGTGCACTACGGGTAACTGCTCAACACGAAGTCACGCCCGGTCAGATGGCAGCCCCAGCATAGCGCAACCCCCTTATCGGCGGCCACCGGACTGCTCCCGTCGGTGGTGCTCAGGACCTCGTACCAGTACCAGCCTTGCCCGTTTTGGCTGTCGTCCTCGGCCTTGACGGCCACGGCCCACCCCGAAAGCTGGTCGTTGTCGTCGTAGAACTCCTTCACGATCGCGGAGCCTTTCGGATGGGTTGCGTTGCCGGCCTTGAGGGAGGCGTCCATGGGGCCGTTGAAGTAGGCGCGCACGGTCGACTTGGCCACCAAATCTGGGCTGGGGTGCGGGCCCACCGACTTATGTGCTTCGGCTTCGCGAGCGAACGAAGTGTACTTGCCCGCCTGCAGGTACTCGAAGAGCGCATCGGCTGATGTCGGCACATCGTCATCTCCAGTGAGCGCTTGAGCAGCTGCGGTCGAGACTTGTTGGGTAGGAGCGGCATCCGCAGCATCGGCGGTCGTTCCCGTTCCTCCCTTCGATGCGCTCAACACAGGGTAGTATTGGGTGAACACCCAATCGTCGTCGGCCGAGGCGTCGTGACAGGTATTGCAGGATGCGGTCGGGAGCGCTGGCGCGGTTTCCGCCAAGGGATACGCATGGCCGAAACTGAAGTACGCCCAATTGCCCGGCTCGTCGGCGAAGCGTTGCGCGTCCTTAATCGTGGTCTCGAGCCCGACGAACTCACCCATGAAGTATCCGTTTCCGCTCACCGCTTGCTTCGAGCCGACGGTCACCAATTCCTTGACGATTACCGTCCCGTCCTGAAACTCTCCGGTGTTCTTCCAATGCGCGTAGTCGGCTGGATGGATGTAGACGTTATGAAACTCCGGGAACGGCGCCTCCGGAGGGTTCAATTCGTTCGGCGTGAGTGGCGTGCCGATGTAGACCCACTCGCGGTAGCCCTCCGGTCTCTGAAGCTCGCCGGTGGCCGTGAAGGTGGGTTTGGCCATCGCCAGTGCGGCGGCGGCTCCCCCTTCTGATAGTTGGGGCGGGGTATCGGACGGCGCGCACGCGCCTGCCATGGCTGCCGCCAGGCCGCAATGGAGCGCCAAGCTGCCCCGAGCCCTACCTCGCGTGAACATGATTGCCCTCCGTGGTGGGTGTAGGGTACGGCATGCCGGCTCGACTGCAATTCCGATATATCCTCTCGGCTTTATCTACGGCCTGGATCGCAAGCAGTCAAGTAGCTTTAGCGAGTGCGGCTATTTTCTGAGAGACACTCAGGGAGGCTGGCATGGCGAGTGGTATCCCTCGAGATGTCGTAGCTTCAAAGCCACGATCGGTCCGGCTCGCGGAAGTCCTCGACTCCCTCGTCCGACCCGCGGAACTCGTCTGCCCCGAGGACGGTGGCTCAGTCCGATGCTTCGCCTGCGCCCACCGGTGCCTGGTCCGACCGGGGCGTCGCGGCATTTGCCAGGTGCGATTCAATCGCGACGGCACCCTCTACGCGCCGAGCCGGTACGTAGCCGGGCTCCACAGCGACCCCATCGAAAAGAAGCCGTTCTATCACGTGCTGCCCGGTCACGAGACGCTCACCTTCGGGATGCTCGGCTGCGACTTTCACTGCGGCTACTGTCAGAACTGGGTCACATCGCAGGCGCTCCGAGACGAATCCGCGGGAATGGCCCCGACTGTCCTCAGCCCGGACGATCTGATCGTGATTGCCCGGCGGGCTGGTGCCCGCATGGTGACCTCTTCGTACAACGAGCCGTCGATCACGGCAGAGTGGGCGATGGAAATCTTTCGGAGCGCCAAAGCTGAGGGGTTCAAGACCGCGTTCGTGTCCAACGGAAATTGCACGCCGCAGGTGCTGGACTACATCCGGCCCTTCACCGACTGCTACAAGATCGATCTCAAGACCATGTCCGATCGCGCCTATCGGAAGCTTGGCGGCATGCTCGCACGTGTTCTCGACAGCATCCGCATGGTATACGAACGCGGGTTCTGGCTTGAGGTCGTAACGCTGGTGGTTCCTGGGTTCAACGATGACCCGGTGGAGCTCGCCGAGGCGGCGCAATTCATTGCCTCGGTGTCCCCAGACATCCCGTGGCACGTGACGGCGTTCCATGGCGAGTATCGCATGGCGAAATACACCAGCACTAGGGTCGGAACCCTCCTCCAGGCCTGCGAAATAGGGAAACAGGCCGGCCTGCGGTACGTCTATGCCGGGAACTACCCGGGACATGTCGGCCCCTGGGAGGACACGTCCTGTCCCGATTGCGGCGATGTGTTGGTCGAGCGACGCGGCTATCTCGTCCGCCGCGTCAGGGTGACCGAGGCGGGGCTCTGCCCGAGCTGTGGCGCCCGCATTCCCGGCGTCTGGCGTTGACCGTGACGCGCCAAGCGCTCGCGCTCACTGTCCTTTTCCTGGGGTGTACCGTCAGCAAGAGTTTCGAATCTCAGGCACTCACCGAAGCGCTGTCGGAACCCATTGCCGCGAGCGGGGCCGAGGTCGCGGTGTATTTCCGGAACCTCGACACCGGGGACACCGTGCTCCTCAACGCCGACGTTCGGATGCATGCCGCGAGCACGATGAAGGTCCCAGTGATGATTCAGCTGTTCCGGGATGCCGACGCGGGCGTCTTCGACGTCGAGCAGCCGATTCCAATAGGCGTGACGTTTCGCTCGATCGCCGACGGGTCGTCGTATGATATCGACCCGGCTTCCGACAGTGACGCGACCTTGTACGAGAAGGTTGGCTCGGCGGTGCGCGCCCCCGAGCTGATCGACCTGATGATCACCCGCTCCAGCAATCTCGCCACCAACATCCTGATCGAATTCGCCGATGCGCGCCGCGTGACCGCGACGATGCGTGCCTTGGGAGCCGATTCGATCGAGGTACTACGCGGCGTCGAGGACTTGAAGGCCTACGAGGCGGGAATGAGCAACACCACGACCGCTCGGGACCTCGGCGTCATCTTCACGGCCCTCGCCGAGGGGCGGGCCGCCGGTAATTCGGCGACCGCCGCCATGCTGGCCATTCTCGAGCGCCAGGAGTTCAACGAGGGCATTCCGGCCGGCCTTCCACCCAGCACTCGCGTGGCGCACAAGACCGGAGCCATCACCGCCATCAATCACGACGCCGCCATCGTCTACCCTACGGACGGGCCGCCCTACGTGCTCGTCATCCTGGTACGTGGCATCGAGGATCACGACGCGTCCTCGACGCTGATCGCGACCTTGTCGGAGATTGCATACCAAGCTCTCCACCGCTACTAACGATTCACGGAGACTAGCAGCGGTCGGGATGCTTTCTCGATTCGCCCAACCGCCGAATCGCCATCCACCTCATTCGACGTCCTCGATGCGGCGAGGCCAGTCGTCCTTGAGGAGCCGGGACAACGACCGGTCCTTGAGGAGCCGCCCGCCCGTCTGACACCGGGGACAATAGTTGGTCTCGTTCTCGGCATAGCGGATCCGCTGCACCGTGGTACCGCATGTCGGGCAGGGCTTGCCGAACCTACCATGGACCGCCATCTCCTCGCGAAACGCAGTCACCTTCTCGGGAAATCCATCCCCGACCTCTTTGCTCAATAGCTCGGTCCATTCCCGGAGCGTGACCCGGGTCGCCTCATGAAGCCGCGCGATCTCGTCGTCGTTCAGCGATCGCGAGAGTGACACTGGTGAGAGCCGAGCGCGGTGGAGGATCTCGTCGGAGTAGGCATTGCCGATCCCGCTGAACAGCCGCGGATCGGTGAGGGCTCGCTTGAGGGTGTGATTTTCCGAGGTGAGCCGGGTCCTGAATGCCAAGAGATCAGCGTCCAGCACCTCGAGCCCGCCGCGCTCGAACTGCGCGAGTCCGTCCAGTCCCCGGACGATATGGAGTGCTGCGCGGCGCCTGGTTCCCGCCTCGGTGAGGATCAGGGTGCCGTTGGGGAAGTCGAATGCCGCGAGCCCGGCCTTGCCGGGGAGTTTCGCCCCACCTCCCGACTCCCGCCACTTGAGCCGGCCCGCGATCATCAAGTGTAGTACCAGAAACAGATCGCCTTCCAGCTCGAAGACGATTCGCTTTCCCATCCGGCGGACCGAGTCGACCCGTCTCCCTTCTGCAATAGACAGCGGTGGATCAACCGATCGGAGCACAAAGGGATTGCGGATCCGCACCCGTTCGAGCACGCGCCCTACGACACGGGACTCCAGCGCCGCCAGGTACACCGCGAGGTCGGGTAGCTCAGGCATCGATCACACCATGTGAAGTGATGCCGCACGGGTTTGGGTGCCGCCGGGTATGCCGGTATCTTGCGTGCAGCGCATCGATTTTCACGCCGTCTCCCGTTCGCTCACGGATCTCATGGACCACCTGCCGGCCTTTCTGGCTGATCTCACCGCGGTACTCGGCGTGGCCGCCATCATCACGGTGGTGTTCCACCGCCTCCGGCTTCCGGTCGTCTTGGGATACCTGCTTGCCGGGCTGCTGATCGGCCCAAATTCTCCCACGACCCTGGTGGCCGATCCGCTGATCATCCGGACGCTCGCCGAGCTCGGCGTCATCCTGCTGATGTTCTCACTCGGCCTCGACTTCAACTTACACAAGCTGGTGCGTCTCGCTCCCACGGCCGGGTTGATCGGTGTGATCGAGGTCGGGCTCATGCTGTCGCTCGGGTACCTGGCCGGACAGCTGCTGGGATGGGGAACGGTGGATAGCATCTTCGCAGGGGCCATCGTCGCCATCTCGAGTACCATGATCATCGCCAAGGTGTTCGCCGAGCGAGAGGTGTCACGATCGCATTCCGACCTGGTATTCGGCATCCTGATCGTCGAAGACCTCGCGGCGATTGTCCTCATCGCCGTCCTGACGGCAGTCGCTACTGGAACCGGGCTGACGACCGGTACCGTGGGGAGTACGCTAGGCGGCCTGGCCGCGTTCCTGGTCGGTCTCTTGGTGGTGGGGATGCTCACAATCCCCCGGGCCATGCGGGCCATTGTCCGGCTCCGGAAACCCGAGACAACACTCGTGGCGAGCGTGGGTCTCTGTTTTGCCGTAGCGCTTCTGGCCAACGCCGCGGGATTCTCTGTTGCGCTTGGGGCGTTCCTCGCAGGCTCGCTCGTCGCCGAGTCCGGAGCGTCACGCCAGGTGGCGGAACTAATCCGGCCGGTGCGGGACATGTTTGCGGCGATCTTCTTCGTAGCCGTCGGCATGCTGATCGATCAACGATTGATCTTCGAACACTGGGGCGCGGTCCTTCTCCTCGTCGGTGTGGTCATGACCGGCAAAATTCTGGGCGTGAGCGTTGGCGCCTTTCTGGCGGGATTCGACACCCGGAGTGCCGTGCGGACCGGGATGACGCTCACCCAAATCGGCGAGTTCTCCTTCATCATTGCCGGGGTCGGCGCGGTGAGCGGCGCCACCAGTTCGTTTCTCTACCCGGTCGCGGTAGCGGTTTCTGTCGTGACGGCGTTCACCTCCCCCTGGATGATTGCCGTTTCGGATCGCGCGGGAGCCTATGTCGATCGCCGGCTGCCGAAACCGCTTCAAACCTATGCCACGCTTTACGGTTCCTGGGTCGAGGCGCTCAGAGACTCTCCGCGGACCACGACGCCGTGGGGACGCATTCGCCGCCTCGCTGGGTATATCCTGATCGACGCCGTCATCATCGCCGGTCTCATCGCGGGTACGTCCCTGGCGCTGCCGCACGCCCTTCCCGTCCTCGCGCGCTCGTTGGCGTTGGGTGAAACCATCGGCCGGTTGGTGATTGTCGCCGCCGCCTTAGCGCTTGCGTTTCCCTTTCTCATTGGACTGGTGCGCTCATCCCGCTCACTGGCGCACACCCTGGCCACGAGCGCCTTCCCCGCGGTGGAAAACGGCAAGGTCGACTTGGGGCTCGCCCCGCGCCGGACCCTTCTGGTCACCCTTGAGATCTTCATCGTCCTCTTGGTCGGAGCCCCTCTCGTGGCGGTGACCCAGCCATTCCTTCCCCCTTACGGCGGCCTGGCTGTGCTGCTCGTGGCGTTGGTGTTGTTCGGCGCCGCCTTCTGGCAATCGGCCCGCAACCTTGAGGGCCACATTCGTGCGACGGCAGGGATGGTCGTCCATGCCCTCGCTCGGCAGAGCAGTGGCGAGCGCCCAACTGCGCTGGAAGACGTCCGTCGCCTGGCGCCGGAGTTGGGGGTCCTGACGCCGTTCACCGTGAGCGCTGGGAGCCCCGCGGCGGGCAAGACGCTGGCCCAGCTAAACGTCCGCGGCTTGACTGGTGCCACTGTGGTGGCGCTCTGTCGCGGTGAGGACCGGATCGTGTTTCCCACGGCGAATGAAATGCTGCGGGAAGGGGACTTGCTTGCGTTCAGCGGAGCGGAACATGCCATCGAGGAGGCCCAGCAGCTCCTGAGCCCGCTCGGGAAGGTACGACTTGCGGGATCGACAAAATAGGACATTTTTATCCGAATTAAGATTTCCCCCAATAAATGCCGGTCGGTAGCTCTGGATTTCTTACCTGAGGATTGCATGAGAATCGTATCTCTGGTCCTGCCGATGGTCTTCGTGTGCGCTTCTTCGGCCCTCGCGGTGGCGCAGGAGGTCACCTTCGGTGCCCAGGTGCGCCCTCGCACCGAGT
>JABDII010000192.1 GCA_013003805.1 Gemmatimonadales bacterium | reverse complement strand
CTGCGGGAGGCCCAGCCGCCTTCACCACGCCCATTCATCCGTGACCAGGCCTCCGCCGTTTGGGCCAACATCCCGAGCTACGGCGCGGCTCAAAGGAATGAGGCACATCATGAACCACTATCGTCCTATCAATCAGACCATTCGTGCCATGTGCCGCAGAATCGCAGGCATGTTCTGGTATCGGGTCCCCAACACACATGGGGAGGAGATCCGGAGGATCGTGGGTGATGTAGAGCATTTTGGCCAGGCAATGCCCGATCTGGCTATCCTGCGCAAGATGCTTGATGGAATTGTCCGCCAGCAGTCGCAACTGCTCGAGAATGCAAGGTCGGTCCAGGAGCAACAGCAGACAGAGCTTACTGCACAGGATTGTGTAGCGGATCCTCTAGACAAGCTTAGGCGTGTACGCTCGTATCAACGAGAATGCGAACGCTTGGAGCGGCTCTATGCCAAGATCTATGGCACGATGCAGGAGCACATCATCAGGAATCGGCTCATCGAGGGACTGGGTCGGCGCCACCATGCCCTTTTGGAGATCACCATCTTCGGTCTCATACTATTCGTCGTCTCGCTGCTCTGCGTGGAACTCTGGTACAGCTACCGCTATGACATGCAACTCCTCGCAACATTCCTCCATCCGACGGAACTGGAAGCCTTTGACGCGCATCGGAAGAGTGTCCTCGTGTTGTTTTTTGGGATGGATGCGTTGAGCTGCTGGGTCTTCATTCGGGAATACATGCTACGGTATAGATGCGCTGACGACAAGAAGTGGTTTGTCCGGTACAGGTGGGTGGATTTGGTGTCCTCGATTCCGATCCCGATCATTCTGGCTCCGTACTGGCGCGTAGGAAGAGTATTTCGCGTTTTGCGCATTCTCAGACTACTCAGGATTGCGAGGCTGTGGCTGTTCGTGTGGCGCGGAATGGAGAAGATGGAACGCGTGGTACGGGTTCGGATGATGAAGAAGTCGCTTGCCGGTCTCGTCGTCATCATAGCCGTTGGCACGTGCGCCTTTGAGATGGTGGAGCCAGAGAACGGACGGCTGACTGCGAGTAACCCGCAGGCTCCCAGCCAGGTGATTCAAGGAACGGCGTCGCTTGCGAGGCCTGAGAACATGGGCGATCAAGCGTGGTGGACCTTCGCCACGGTTGTGACTGGGGGGTTCGCTGATATCTACGACCCACAAGCGCCGTTTGGGCGGCTCCTGACAGCGGGATTGGTGCTTGGCGGCATCATTGTCGTGGGGGTCTTCACCGCGACGCTCGCCGCGGAGTTCTTCGGCGAGCAATCCGAGGAGCTGATGCTACGGCAGGATCATCTCGAGAACTACCTGCAAGGCTTGGCTGGGAAGGGCAAGGGGACATAGGCCGTACGATGTGAATGGGCGAGGCACCTGTAGGCGCCCACCGCATAGTTAGGGAAAACCCTAATTTGCAGGATCTCGGCACGTGGGTTAACCTAGGGCGGTGAGCTTCCCCCGAGGGGGAGTATCGAAAACAGTCGAGTGAGACCAACGGCGGTGCCTTGCACTGAAGATCGTGCGACGGCGCCGCCGTTTAGTCATTTGCGGTCGGTACGGATTGCGCTGAGTCACCAGACCGTTCTCTGGCGCCTCACCACCCGGATTGAGCAAACGCTGGACGAACCGAGTGCCCCATGAGCGATTCCGCTGTGCCAAACGCTAAAGATCTGGAGCAACCGAAGATCGGCCGCGATGACTGCGCGGTACGCGCGCTCACCTTTGCCGGTGGCGGGTTCGATACCGTCATGCAAATGGGGGTAATCCACGCTCTGTTAGTCATCCGCGGAAGAGCACCGGACGCCGTGGTCGGCGTCTCGGCTGGAGCGGTAAACGCCGCGGCGCTTGCTGAGGTCCTGCAGGCAGGAGAGGAGTTCGAGCGGTGCGATCGGCCAGGTTTCACGACTGAGGAGCTGCACCGGCGGGTGCTCGAGGCTCGCGTCGCTCGGTTCCGCCTGATCATGGACGAGTACAAAAGGGCGCCGCGCGATGTCGTCGACGCCCTCCTTCCAGACGCCTTTCAGGTTGAAGCGCGGCGCCCGCTGGAGCCCATCGATCACCCTGTCCACGACCAGCGAGAGCGCGATGCTCGCCGAGAAGCGATGGAATCACGCGCCGGGCTGATCAATCTGTACAATGCGCTGCTCAAGGTACGCGTGCGCTTCAGCACGCTTACGCTAGCCATTCGTCGATGGCTGGGCTTGAAAGCTGCGGCCGATGTCCGCAGCCCTGTGGGCCGATGGCTTTCCGTAGCTTCAGAGTTGGCCTGGTCGTGGATTCACATCGGAAGGAACCTCGGCCGGATCGCTCCTTCGCTCCACCCTCTTCTGGAACCGCTATTCAAGGCCAAAGCCCGCCGCTCAAGAGGTGCCACGGCCGCCGGGCTCATTTTTCGGTGGCGCATCTGGACCTGGCTCAAGCAGTCCTTTTCTCACGCTGTATTGACCGTTCTGGTCGTCGTCATGTGGGGGGCAATCAGTTTCTTGGTGTTGGGACTGCCGCTCATCGGGCTGGGGTATGTAGCAACCAGTCTCAGCGATCACTACGGAAGTGTTCTGCGCTCTGTGTTCATCTTCATCATCTACGGGCTCGTGGTGCTTACGGTCTTGGCATTCTTGGATCGTAAGACTACGCCTCCTGCGTTCCGACGGCTTGCAGGTAAGTTGATCTCGTTTGTCTCTCACGCATTGCGTTCCCTGAAGGTACCGGGCCTTTCAGCAGCGGCCGCCGTTGTGCCCTTGGTCGCGTGGGCCGCGCTCAGTTTTCGCATCCTCTGGCAGTGGCGAGCAGAGAGTGAATCTGTGCTGGAGACTGCAGGCATCACGGCATTGGTGGTCTACGGTGTGCTTCTAGCTACCGTCTTGGTGTTCCTGTATCGGGATCGCGCGTGGTTCAGCCGATCGGGCTCGTGGATCTTCGCAAAGTACTCGGCCATGTCTGTTGGTACCCTGCTGATACTTTTCCTTCTGTGGAGTCTGATGGCATGGATGGTAGTGATTGCGGCGACGGTCTTGGCGTGGACCTTTGTATCGGCCATTGACTGGATCGTAAGTGCTGCACGCGCTAGGCCCATCCCAGATGTCCGTACTATCGTAGACCCTGAGTTCACAAAGAACGTCTGGGCCTTTACGAAGGGAATCCTACCGTACCTGGCTAATGTCTTATGGCTTCTTGCTCTCTCAGTTGCCGCGGCGGGACTCTGGGTATTCCTCAGAGGGCGGCACCGGGGCTACGTCCGCAATCTTCTTGCGGGATACGATCTTGCAGGGGGTCTGTTTCATCCCCACGCCCTGCGCCAGTTCTTCGTCGCTCTGTTCGATCGTGAGTACTACGGCGCAGTCAACATGGATGACGTGGTTGAGCGCACCCTGGGCGACGACCGATCGCCCCGGGACAACGCATCATCGGTCGTCCTCTCGGACGACTGCACACCGTGGGCCAGGAAGCGGCCCAAGGTGGTGGGCGACTACGCACGAACGAAACCGCCGATTCATGTCGGTCTGGGCGTTGCGGATGTGGAATCTGGGCAGCTCGAAGTGGTGCCTAACGAGACGAAAGTTGTGGACGGGCTCCTCGCTGCCGTGGCGGTTACACCACTCTTCCCGCCACAACGGATAGGCGAAAGGCTCTTCATTGATGGCACCAATATCGCGAATGAGCCTACTCGTTCCCTTCTCTGGTTACTTCGCGACCGAGTCAATGAGGACTCCAAGGTCGTCCACATCTATAGCGTGGCGTCACTTCCCTTCAGCCATCCTCTCCTGGGCGAGGAGCGCGAGCCCTACTTGAATCTCCGAGAGGCAGGCTTGCCGCTCTTTAGGCATTTTTCCCGCTACTTTCAGTACTTCAGCCACTCGTCCCTCCGCAAAGAACCTGAGCCATACCTCACATTGGTGGACGTTACATTGCGTGCACAGCGCTTGAGACGGCTGCGCGATGCCGCGCTTGAGCGACGCCTCACGCAAGTCGTAACTCGCGCCATGCCCTCGGATGGTGCGGTTCATCTAGGGAAGAGCAAGAGGAAATATGTGAGAGCGTGGGTGACGCCAATCGAGACAGATGCTCCCATCGTGCTCAATCAACGTCTCATGCTCGCACCGGAGAAGGAACGCCGCATCCTCATCAGCGAGACTGTCGCCGACGGTTGCCGGGCTGCACTAGAAGCCATGATCAGGCCGTCCCTGGGTGGCAAGACCGAACAAGGAGTATTGAAGTGCCGACTGGCCGTGGAGGAGCACTTGGAGAAGCGAGGCCGGGTCGCGAACGGAAATCCTGACCTCTACGTAGAGGAATTGCCGGGTAGCAGTACAGACAGTGGCCCCGGTCTGAGGGAGATTTGTGATAGGTGCGCAATCCTCCGGAGGAGAGTTGCCATTGCCCCCTTCACTCAGTTCAGCGGCAAGCCTGCCCTTCGACACCAGTATCACTCACAGTCACTGGTTGTTACACCCTGGGAGAACATGGGACCTGCCTGGCCGCATGAACGCGAGGAAGGCTGCGAGCCCTTGAGCGACGATCCCCACT
>JABDII010000371.1 GCA_013003805.1 Gemmatimonadales bacterium | reverse complement strand
CCTACAAACCTGCTCCTGGAGGGTTGCGGCGGCATCTCAAGGAAGATCCCGAGGTCCGCAACCAGCGGTTCGGTCAACGCTATGCGCGGCTCAGACCCCAGGAGCAAGAGGCTGGGATGCGCACACTCGGCCCGGACGGAGGCTTGCTTAGTGGTCGCAAACTGCACAGTGGCCACATTCGAGGGCTCACGGTTATAGTCGATTTCGACGATGTACGCACAAATGTAGCTCATGCCGACGTCGATGCGATGTTCAATTCCGATAACTACTCGGAGAACGGTAACTACAGTTCGATGAAGACCTACTTTGAGACCGTATCCTCCGGGAAGCTGACGTATACAAATCTCGTCGTCGGACCGGTTCGGCTCTCCAAGAGGCGCAGCCACTATATAGACAACCTCCTCGTCAAGGAGGCGATGGACATCGTGGTAACCGACCTCAACGTGGATCTCGCCCAGTTCGATTCCAGAGGCGATGGCATCGTCGATGCCATCAATTTTCTTTACGCTGGCGAATCTCAGTACGACGGCGATCTCTGGCCGCACAACTCGTTCGAGATTCTGCACTATGGCAACATGCGCACACACTACTATCAGGTAACCGGCCTCGGCTTGCACAAGGTGGATTTGCGTATCGGTACGATATGTCACGAGAACGGCCACCTTCTGTGCCGGTTTCCGGATATGTACGACTACGGCAAGCGTGATGGCGACCACGAGAAGAGCCAGGGCATCGGTCGCTACTGTTTGATGGGCTCGGGCAATCACCTGAACCAACGCCGCACGCCGTCTCCGGTGTGTGCCTATCTGCGCCAACTCGCCGGGTGGGTCGATGATGTGGTCGATCTGAACAATTCTGGTGTGTATGCTGCGCGACATGGCGATTACAACACGGTGATGAAGTTCACTACCGATAAGCCCAACGAGTACTTCATTGTCGAAAACCGAACCAACCTGGGGCTGGACTCGCACCTGCCATCAAGCGGCCTCGCTGTCCTGCATTGCGACACGCTGGGTTCGAACGAGTGGCAGGAGGGCACTCGCAATGAGCATTATCAGTGTGCCTTGCTGCAGGCAGACGGGCACTTGGATCTGGAGAACAATCGCAACCCGGGCGATGTGGGTGACTTGTTTACGGCGGAGGCCGGTGTTCGGCTCTCCAACGCAACCACCCCGTCGAGTCGAGAGTGGGATGGAACCGATTCAGGGCTGCTGATTTCGGATGTGACCGCGGCGGGTCAGACCATCGAGTTTTCCGTCGGTACCAGCACGCCATCGGATACGGTTCATGCGGAAACCTCGCCCAATCTGCTGATCCCGGACAACGATCCAAACGGCATCTCGAGCGTGCTGTCGATTTCCGCAGATGGCGAGGTGACATCGGTCTCGGTCACCGTTGAGATCATCCACAGCTGGATCAGCGATCTCAAAGTCACGTTGCATTCACCCGCCGGCACGAGGGTGGTTCTGCACAATCACGACGGTGCGGACGGTGATGACATCATTCGTACCTGGACGAGCGACAATTTCGCAGAACTAGAACGGCTGCATGGTGAAGACGTGCGCGGAGATTGGACGCTGCACATCGTAGATAAGGCCTCCCTCGACGTCGGCCGGTTGCTGCATTGGAGTCTGGATATGAACGTTGCTGCCCAAGCTGGCGGCGTGATCGAAGACCACGCCGAACCCAAGCTGACCATTCCAGATTTCAACGCCGCAGGCATCACCAGCATCCTGCCCCAAGCCCAGACCGGCACAGTACAAGACATCGTGGTCGGGGTGGACATCGAACATAGCTACATCGGCGATTTGCAGGTGGAGCTCGTCGCGCCATCGGGACTTGCGGTACTCTTGCACAACAACGAAGGGGCATGGCGCAACGATATTCGTCGTACATATGACGTCGGCTCCACGCCAGCGCTTCAGGGAATCATCGACGAACCCATCCCGGGAGATTGGCAGCTTCGCGTGCGTGACCTCGCGCGAGTGGATGAAGGCCAATTGAATGCCTGGTCACTGAAGATCCGGTACTGAGCACCGAGCGTCTGACGATCAGACGGAACGGACAGTGGGACTTCCCATCGCAGGGTGCATTTGGCGGGACGCGTTCCGTCAGTGCGGATACCTGGTGTTCGTTGTCACCGCCTCGACGGGTTGCGCAGTTGCATGTTCACCGGGTACCGGGCAGGCGAAGCCGGAGGTTGAGCCACTGGCGCCCGAATCTCAGGAGGCGAGGGACTCGGCTGCTCCCAGGCCCATGGCGGTTCCAGTCCCATGGGTGGAGCGAAAGGTGGTCTACCGGTTTCCCCGTCGGGACACGCTCCCCCTGCATCCGGGACCAGAGGATACCGATCTGGCCACGTTCGCGGTGGCGGAGTTGAGTCGTCTCGATCCGAACGTCACCTCGGCCCTCTGGCACGAAACTAATCCACTCGACACGCTCGAATTCTTCGAACCCAAGTTGAACTGGCTCTTCGAGCGGGAGACGTTCGAGTCCGACTGGTGCATGCGTGCTCGCAGGCGCGTGCTGCTCGACGGCGTCAAGAGGTTCGTGGCAACCCGTACGGCGTTCTTCTATCCGCCTCCGGCCTCATCTCCACCTGCGCTCCCACCCGCGCGACACGATCCCGCTTTCGCTCTGAGTCACTGCCGTCTCGGTGCAGTCGCGGTTACCGCACACGTCCGGGATGAAGAGACCGCGGATTCACTGGCCCTGGAGATCCGGAGCACCTTCGGCCGACGGCTTGGTGCCGGAGTCTATGACGGCGATTACGAGAACTGGGATGCAGACAGGTGGAACACCGTCTCACATTGGAAGCGGGGTAATCTCAACTACTTCGCCTATTACCGGCGCCTGCGTCCAGACACCGTTGGCGTCACGGTAGTCGCTTGGGTCCCCGGGTCGAACATCCGCGTGGAGCCATACCCCGACTGGTGCAGTGATGAGGGGAGAGATCGCGCGCGTCTCGAGGATGTGCTGCGGGAGAGTGACCTTGCGAGTCCGCTTGCGGCCCAGCTTCTGGAGTTGACCCGTACCGCCCAGTATTGCCGGTCCCACCAGGAGCGTGAGTGGTCGGATTCCCTCCTCCTTGCCTCAGTCAGGGAGTGGGTCGCCCGAGCCGACACCATGTCTCCGCCACGTCGGGCCACGGCGCTCCTGCTGTTCGACCAACTGATGGCCGCGGGGGCCCGATTGACGGAGGCCCATCAGAGGGATGGGGGTGCAATGAGGGACACTCTACTCGCCCTCGGAGTCGAGTGGACCTACATGCCTATCTCCCACGAGTACAATTATGCCGGGAATATCAAGTGGGAGGTGCGTCGGCTCGACGAACATGGCCCTGCTGGTCGTCTGGCACTCCTGTATGTGCTACGCGACGGTCTAGACACCCCGGTCAACACCGGAACCTTGGGCGCCCATCGCGTGATCGCCGAAGGGACACGCTACCTGGAAGGCAACCACCCCGGCGCGGAGCCTTGGCTCATGCGTGAGGTACACGAACTCGTGGCTGTCGCGTATGGCGATGTCCTGACCATGGCGGTGGCTCCCACGACTGAGATCAGCTCCGTCGACCCGCCTGATACGATACCTCCGCACAGAGCACGAGAGGAGGCCGTGCGCCATTATGCCGCGGCGCTGGCCCTGGCAGATGAGACGTCTTCCGATGCCACGAAGCTGTGGCGCGCCGGATGGCGCCTGGCA
>JABDII010000359.1 GCA_013003805.1 Gemmatimonadales bacterium | reverse complement strand
CCGCCGCACGGGTCTTGTTCCCGCCCTCCGCCTGGAGCACATACATGATATATGCCCGCTCGATCACCTCGAGCGTTGGATTGCGGAAGGAGCGCTCCGCCACGAGCGGCTCCTTGCGGCGCCGCGTGATGCGCTCCGGCAGGACGCTGGGCTCGATGATGTTGCCCCGGGTAAGCACGACCGCGTGCTCGAGCGCGTTTTCGAGCTCACGGACATTTCCCGGCCAGTCGTAGACCAGCATGGCGTCCAGCGCGTCTGCCGACAAGGCCTTGGGCTCCCCATCCGCATTGGCCGCCACGCGCTGAAGGAAGAACTCGATCAGGAGCAGCAGGTCGTCGCGTCGCTCGCGGAGCTGGGGCAGGTCGAGTGCGATGACGTTCAACCGATAGAACAGGTCCGAGCGGAAGTTGCCGCGGCGTACTTCCTCCTCGAGTTCCCGATTGGTCGCGGCGACGATCCGCACATCCACGGGAATGGACTCGGTCGCGCCGACCGGAATGACCTCGCGTTCCTGCAGCACGCGCAGGAGCTTGATCTGAAGCGACGCAGGCATCTCTCCCACTTCGTCGAGGAAGAACGTCCCTCCGCGCGCCGCCGCGAAGAGACCCTGCTTGTCCCGCACGGCGCCCGTGAAAGAGCCTTTGACGTGGCCGAAGAGCTCGCTCTCCAACAGGTTCTCGGGCAGGGCACCGCAATTGATCGACAGGAACGGGCCGTCCGCCCGGATCGAGAGGTTGTGGAGGTAGCGGGCGACGACCTCCTTTCCTGTCCCGCTCTCACCCTGAATCAGGACTGTTGAGTCGGTCGGGGCGATCTGCTCTACCAACTTGAGTACTTCGACAAAGCGCTTCGACTTGCCGATCGGGCGGGAGTGGGTGGTGACATCTCGACGCTGAATCTCCTGCTTGAGCTGCTTGTTCTCGACTCGAACCTGGCGGAATTCGCAGGCGCGCCGTAGGATGGCGACGAGCTCGTCGTTGGCGAACGGCTTCTGCAGGTAGTAGAAGGCGCCTTGGTTGACCGCACTAATGGCCGTTTGGAGCGACGCCTGGGCCGTCATGAGGATCACCGGGGTCATGGGATCCTGCTCGCGCGATGCCTGCAGAATATCGATGCCCGTGACCTGGGGCATTCGAACATCGGATAGGATCATGTCGTGCGCGCCCGCGCGGATATGCTCCAGGCCGGCCTTCCCGCCCTGAGCGGTATTGACCTCGAATCCTTCCTTCTTCAAGAGGATCCGTAGCGTGTCGAGAATGGCCGACTCGTCGTCGATCACCAACACCGACGGCTTGTTCATGCAGCGTCCTCCACCTTGTGTTGCGCCGGTAGAAAGATAGTAAAGGTAGTCCCGGTACCGGCTGCCGTATCCACCAGCACCAGACCCCGATGGGCCTCAATGGCCCGTTGAACGATCGCCAATCCTAACCCCGTGCCGCCTTTTCGGCCTGTCACGAAGGGCTGGAAGATACGGTCCAACACTTCCGATGGTATGCCCGGCCCATCGTCTGTGACCCGAATCCGGATGGGCTGCTCGATCCCGCTTCCCAGTGGAAGCTCTGCGGCGTGAGCTTCGCCGAACCCGACCCGGATATTGACCGGACCGGCGGCGGCCTGGGCGGCGTTCAGGAGCAGGTTGGCCAGGACCCGGTGCAGGAGGTCCTCGTCCCCCTCCAACAGGGTCGGGCTGCCCTCAAGAGTAATCGTCGCGTCGGTGACTTCGGGGTGGGCCTGGATCAGGCGCGATGCGGCCTCCACCACCGAGCGGACATCGAGCCGCTGGAATTGGGTGGCCCTGACCCGCGAAAAGTCGAGAAACTCGCTGAGCAGCCGAGTCAGGCGATCGGTTTCCCGGACAATGAGGTCGGCCAGGACTTGATCGTCTTCGTCCGCATGGGCCGTCTTTGCGAGCTGCTCCACCGAGCTCCGAATAGAGGACAGAGGATTGCGGATCTCGTGGGCGAGCGACGCGCTCAGCGCAGCGACGGCTTCCAGCCGTTCAGCTCTCCGATGGAGCTCATCGAGTTTCTTGGAAGCAGAGATGTCGGTGAACAGGGCCGTGACCGACTGCCCCTCGCTCGACCCCCGACCAAACGTGGTAGTGGTCAGACCAATCGGAAACTGGCTACCGTCGCGACGCATGACCGATCCCTCTCCCCGGTTCACTTTCCGTCCGCTTCGCGTCCCGGCCAAGAGGGCCGCCCACAACTCGGTGGAGCGTTGCTTGAGGTTGTCGAGGAACGGCATCCCCACCGCCGAGGACTCCACTTGGAGCAGTTGCGCGGCCATCGGATTGATGAAGGCCAGCCGGCCCGTACTATCAACCGTCAGGACGCCCGACCGGATGTTGTGCAAAATTTCATCCGCCTCGAGCCTGATCCGGCGAATCTCGCTTTCGAGTGAGACCTGCTCCGCGCCGGCCTGGCGGAGCCGGGCTCCGAGTGCCGAGATGATCCCATACACCGCCATGAACACGGCGATTTGGCCCAACACGCCGAGGTCGGGCGTGCGAGGGATGGGCCACATCACTTGTGCCAGGTAGCAGGCGCTGGCGAGGATCGCGACCAGCAACCCCAGTAGCGGCGGCATCAAGACCGCGTAGGCCGCGATGAGGACCACGTACAGGGCCGTGGCCGGGCTCTCCGCTCCACCCGAGAAATACACCAGCGTCGTCACCAAGCCGAGGTCGACGACCGATTGGACGAACAGAAAGAACATCCCCGTTTGCGCCCGCCGCACCCACACCTGCCACCACGAGTACGCGGTCACGGTGAAGGCGATGAGGACGACAACGGCGACGATGAACGAGGTGTCCGGCGACTGCGTCCAGAGCACCGCGGCGCTCAGCAACGCAACCACCGCGAGAACCATCCGGGCCGTGAAGAGCCAGGAGATCATTGTGCGCTGACTCGGGAGCGTCCGGCGCGTCTCAACAGGCTGGACGGCCGGAGAGGATGGCTCGACCACCGGAGCGGGTCCCTCAGGTGTCATGCGACCTCGAGAGCGGGGAGCCGGCGCGAGGACGTGCGCCGGTTACCACGGGTGCATAATAGAAAGATCGCGCGCCGACGGGCAAGCGACCGGACTCTACCACACAGCCAAGCGTCGAAGGATACCGCCATCGAGACGGTGCCCGCCGTCGAATGTGATGACGTCAAGCGGAATCCGATGCGCCTCAAAACGCCCAATTTCCCGCCGAAGGGCCGCCGCATCCACATATCGATCCCTGGTCCCGACGACCAAGGTGAAGCGCGTCTCGGCCAACCGCTCACCGACCTCCGCCAGCTCTTCATCCGGTAGGAGAGGGCCGCCCCAGAGCACCACTCGGGCGGGGCGGACACTACCCCTGCCGACCCACCGGCAGACGGTGGCGGTGCCTTGTGAGAAGCCCATGGCGGTTACGCGAAGGGTTTCATTCTGCGTTCGAGTTCGAATCTGGTGGTGGACCGCCTCCAGGTAGCCGACGTAATCGGCGATCTCGGTCTCACGCGATTCCCGTGTCATCCAGCTGGCACCTACCGCTCCGCTCTCGCCTTCGAGATAGAACCGCGAGAGCCCCTCGGGCGCGACAATGACCCGCCCCGGAACCCGCAGGGGCTCGAACTCGGTGAGGAACTCGGCCGCTAGCTGTCCGTACCCATGGCATACGACCCAACAATCCCGCACGCTCGAATCGATGGTGCCGAGGGTCGCGTAGCGAGCCGTGCGGGAGACCGGGAGGGTCCACTCAGTTACCATGGCGAACTCCGAAGGAGAGCTGGAACATCGAGTCGAGAATCGTGTGTTGGATGGATCTCACAAGATACCGGGGTTGACCCCGTGACTCACGGCCTGCAGCTTCACCGGGCGCCGAATCCCGCGAGAAACTCACGGCCGGGCCTGGCCGTAGGAACTCGAGAAGGGAAGGCGATACGCTGCCAGTCCGCCGAGCGCCCTTCCCTACCCGAGATTCCAGTCGAGGAGACCGTCCCATGCACCGCACCGTCATCCTGCTGCTCATCGGGCTTCTGGCCCTGCCGGTCGCGGCCTCGGCCCAATCCGCCGAAGCCGATGTCATGGCGGTGATTACACGCCTGTTCGATGGCATGCGGGCGGGCGACAGTGCCATGGTGCGCTCGACCTTCGCCCCGGACGTCCGTCTCATGTCGGCGTTCGAGCGGGATGGCGTCCCCACACTAACGCGCCGGACCGGGGCGCTCGACCGATTCGTCACTGCCGTCGGGACCCCGCATGACGAAATCTGGGACGAGCACATCTGGGGGACCGAAATTCGCATCGACGACCGGCTCGCCACGGTGTGGACCAATTTCGCATTCCACCTTGGCACGAACCTCAGCCATTGCGGCGTCAATGCCTTCCAGTTGTTTCACGGCACCGAGGGCTGGAAGATCATCAACTTGGTCGACACGCGCCGCACCGAGGGCTGCACCAGCGGCGGCGAATAGGCCCTTCCCGGCATGCATCGCGCCGAACCGCGCGGCGTGCTATTCTTGAGGTATCCCTAACCCCGATCGGAGCGATGCCGCTCAACGTCCGTAGGGCCACAGTCGTCGTACTCGTCGCAGTTCTCGTCCTGCTCCTCGCCATTCCGGCTCTGGTTGGACTCTATACCGATTGGCTGTGGTTCCAGGAGCTTCACTTCGAACGGATCTTCACCCAGCAGCTGACCACCCAAATCGCGCTCTTTGCCGGCGCCGGTCTGCTGGTCTTTGTGGTCCTGTACGCCAATCTCCGGTTGGCTCAGCGGGGCCTGGTGCCGGACCCTATCCTGATCCGCTTTAATCCGAACGTCCCCCATCTCAATGTGACCTCACTGCTCCGGCGACTGGCGATCCCAGCAGCCTTGGTCTTGGCGTTCTTGACTGCCCTGCCGCTCACCACGAACTGGCTCGCGCTGCTTCAATTCTTGCATCGCACCCCGTTCGGGGTGGCCGACCCGATCTTCGGACGCGACATCGGGTACTATGTTTTCGTACTACCCGTGGTTGGTACAGCTCTGGGGCTCGTCCTTGCGCTGCTCTTCCTGTCCCTGTTCCTCACGGTCCCGCTCTATTGGTTACGAGGTGACGTCGTCATCCGTGGCCGCCAGGTGCGGGTCGAGCCGGCCGCGGGCCGCCATCTCGGCATCCTCATAGCTCTGGTCTTCCTGGCATTGGGCGCGCAGACCTGGTTCGTCCACATCCCGAGCCTGTTGTTTTCGACCACCGGGCCGATGGTCGGCGCCAGCTACGCCGATCTCCACGCGGCCCTTCCCGCCCTTCGACTGTCGGCGGTTGTGGCCCTGATCGCCGCGGGATACGTGCTGCTCGGCGCCATCCGTCAGACCGTGGCCTGGAACACGGCTCTCGCGATCGCCGCGTATGTCGTTATCGTGGTCGTCGGGCGAGGCATCGTGCCCGGCGCCGTCCAGAAGTTCTTCGTCGATCCCACCGAGCTGACCCGGGAGGCCCCCTACCTCGCGCATCACATTGAGGCCACCCGCCGGGCGTGGGACCTGGACAGTGTCGAGACACTCGATCTGACCGGCGGCTCCCAGCTCACGCGCGACGACATCGCCGCCAACGCGCCAACCATCGAAAACGTCCGGCTGTGGGATCGCGATCCGTTGTTACAGACCTTCGGGCAGCTCCAGGAAATCCGTACGTACTACGATTTCGTCTCGGTCGACGACGACCGGTACTGGATCGACGGGAAGTACCGGCAGGTCATGTTGTCGCCGCGCGAACTGAACCCGGCCTCGCTTCCCACCCGGACGTTCATCAACGAGCACCTCACCTTCACCCATGGCATGGGCGTCACGCTGGGCCCGGTGAATCAAGTCACCGAGGAAGGCCTCCCGGTTCTCTTTATCAAGGATCTGCCACCGTCGTCGAACGTCTCACTCAAGGTCGTCCAGCCTCGGATATACTTTGGTGAGTTGCCCCAGCAGTACGTGTTCGTCAACACCCGTCAGCAGGAGTTCGACTATCCCTCCGGGGAGACGAACGTCTTCACGGCTTACGAGGGAAGCGCGGGCGTGCCCATCGGTTCGGTCTTGCGACGTGGGTTGTTGGCCTGGCGCTTCCGCTCGATGAAGATCCTCCTGTCGCAGGACCTCACCGCCGACTCGCGGATACTCTACTACCGCAACATCATGAATCGGACGCAGCGAGCCTTGCCGTTCTTGCGGCTCGACCGCGACCCGTACCTCGTGATCACCGATGTCGGCGAGCTGAAATGGATCCTCGACGGCTACACCGTCTCGGCCCGGTATCCCTACTCGCAACGCCTGGCCGACGGCTCGAGCTACATGCGCAACAGCGTCAAGGTCGTGCTCGATGCCTACAACGGCGACATCACACCCTACGTCGCCGAACCCAACGACCCCCTCATCCAAACGTTCGACCGCATTTTTCCTGGCATCTTCCAGCCGCTGGAGGAGTTGCCGTCCGATCTCCGCGCTCATCTGCGCTACCCCGAAGACCTCTATCAAGTCCAGGCGGCGCTGTATACCACGTATCACATGGATGAACCCGAGGCCTTTTACCACCGTGAGGATCAGTGGCAGATCCCGGTCGTCGACCAGCGCGACCGCCCCGATCCGTTCATGCGCCACATCATCATGCGGCTGCCGGAGGAGGAGGAGGCCGAGTTCATCTTCATGACGCCGTTCACGCCGCGAGGGAAGGACAACCTCGCCGCGTGGATGGTGGCGAGAAACGACGGGCCGCACTACGGCAAGCTCCGGGTGTATCGCTTCCCCAGACAGAGTCTGGTGTTCGGACCTCGTCAAATCGTGAATCGCATCAACCAGGACACCGAAATCTCCCGCCAAACGTCGCTCTGGGACCAGCGGGGGTCCCAGGTCATTCGCGGCGAGTTGCTGGTGATCCCGATCGAGGCGTCACTGATCTACGTCCAACCGCTCTATCTGCGAGCCGAAGGCGGCCGCATCCCGGAGCTCAAACGCGTCGTAGTCGCCTACCAGAATCAGGTGGTAATGGAGGAAACGCTCGACCAGGCACTGGGCGTCCTGTTTGGCGCCTCTGGTCCGGCCGTGCCGGCTGAGCTTCCGGCTGCCGCGGCGGCAGCCGGCGCGGCCCC
Organism: Gemmatimonadales bacterium; assembly: GCA_013003805.1. Classification (GTDB taxonomy): domain Bacteria; phylum Gemmatimonadota; class Gemmatimonadetes; order Gemmatimonadales; family GWC2-71-9; genus JABDII01. The sequence continues at coordinate 2,185 of JABDII010000359.1, read as the reverse complement.
CGAAACCGCCATCCGGGCCACCGGCACGGCGAGCCTGATCCGCCGGGCGAACGACCACTACACCCGCGCGATCGACGCGCAGCGGGCCGGGGACTGGGCTGCGTACGGCGAGGCCATCAGGCGATTGGGCGAGGTGCTCGAGGAGCTCCGGCGTGCGACCGGCGCCGGGCCGTGAAGATCATCTCTTGGAACGTCAATTCCATCCGAACCCGGCTCCCGCGCACGCTCGCGCTGCTCGAACGCCATCGTCCCGACGTGCTCTGCCTGCAGGAGACCAAGGTTCGAGACGAAGATTTTCCGGCGGACGAGATCGCCGCGACCGGATACTGCTCGGAGATCTTCGGGCAAAAGACGTACAATGGTGTCGCCATCCTCACTCGAACACCGATGTCCGGTGTCACGCGCGGCTTCCAGGGCGATCCGGCCGCCGACCAGGCCCGAGTGATCGGCGGTGAGGTCGCTGGGGTCCGAATCCTCAATCTCTACGTGATCAACGGCGAGGCCGTGGATAGCCCGAAATACCAGGTCAAGCTCACATGGCTCGATGCCGTGGCGCGCTGGCTGGAGCAGGAGTTCGATCCGGCCCAGCCGCTTCTTCTAGTAGGGGATTTCAACGTCGCACCCGACGATCGCGACGTCCACGACCCAGAGAAATGGCGAGGACGGGTCCATTGCAGCGAGCCGGAGCGGGAGCGGCTGCACACGCTCCAGTCCTGGGGGCTGGCCGACGTGACACGCAGCCACCACCCGGAAGGCGGGCCTCACACCTGGTGGGACTATCGCGGGGGAGCATTCCACCGGGGCTGGGGGCTCAGGATCGATCTGGCGTTGGCAACCGACGCGATCGCAGCGCGCTGTCTCAGCGTCGAGATCGACCGGGAGGAGCGCAAGCCATCCAGCGGCGAAGGCAAGCCGAGCGACCATGCGCCGCTCATCGTCCAGCTGGCGTAGCGTCGTTAGGCGATGTACACCGTCTTGATGTTGACGAATTCACGGATCCCGAACATCCCCAGTTCCCGACCGTAGCCTGAGTCTTTGATCCCGCCGAACGGGAGGCGGGGATCCGATTTGACGAAGGCATTCACGAAACAACACCCGGCGTCCACTTCTGTCGTGGCGATCCGCTCACCACGCTCGAGGTCCTGGGTGAAGACCGCAGCACCGAGGCCGAAGGGGCTGTCATTGGCGACTCGAATCGCCTCCTCCTCATCCTCTACCGGAATGATGGCCGCCACCGGGCCGAAGAGCTCCTCTTCGTACGCCGTCATGCCTTTCGTGACATCGCTCAACACGGTGGGCGGATAGAACGCGCCGGCCGAATCGGGGATGCGGCCGCCCATGAGCAGGCGCGCGCCGGCACGAATACTGTCTTCAACCTGTCGATGGAGCTCGTCACGCAGGTCATGACGTGCCATGGGGCCAAGATCCACGTCTTCACCGGCCGGGTCGCCCATGGTCTTGGCCGCCATGCCTCGAGCCACGCGCTGCTCGAATTCCGTGAGGATGGGTCGTGGCACGATGAATCGCTTGGCCGCAATGCAACTCTGCCCGGTGTTGATCAATCGGCCCGCAACACAGCTCTCCGCTGCGCGATCGAGGTCAGCATCCTCGAGAATCACGTAGGGGTCGCTTCCGCCGAGTTCGAGCACGGTCTTCTTAAGCATGGCTCCGGCGTGCGCGGCAACCGCGCGGCCCGCAGGCGTGCTTCCGGTCAGGGTGACGCCTCGGACCGCTGGGTGCTCGATCAGCTGGGCCACGCCAGCACTTCCGACCAGGAGTGTTCGAAAGAGGTGCTGTGGCGCGCCCGCGTCCCGTATCACCTGCTCGATAGCGAGGGCGCACCCCGGGACGTTGCTTGCGTGCTTGAGCGCCATGCCATTCCCGGCCATGAGTGCTGGGGCGGCGGCCCGAAAGACCTGCCAAAGGGGGAAGTTCCAGGGCATCACTGCCAACACGACCCCCAGCGCTTGGTAAGCCACCAGACTCCGGCGCGCGTCGGTCGCGACCTCCTCCGGCGTGAGAAAGGCGCTGCCGTGCTCCGCGTAGTAGTCGCATACCCAGGCACACTTGTCGACTTCCGCTCTGCCTTGCACGATGGGCTTGCCCATTTCCCGCGTCATGAGGCCGGCAAGCGGGTCGGTCCGGTCACGGAGCGTCCGGGCGATCGCCCGGAGCAGCCTGGCCC
>JABDII010000020.1 GCA_013003805.1 Gemmatimonadales bacterium | reverse complement strand
TTGCGGGTCGTAGAACACCTGCGGCGTGGCCCCCACGGGGTACGTGTCGCACCGTGCCTCCGCCTTGACGCGGCTGGAGCGCACCTCGCCGCCGATCACGACGGCCTTCCCCGTGTATGGCTTTCCGTTCACCTCGTAGCGGTAGCGAATGCGCGCCTCGTAGGTGACCGATTTGCGGCGCCGGTGCCGCTTGACCTCGGACTCGACGACTTCACCCGGGACCGAGGGCCAGCGTTTGGCCTCCTCGACCCGGTCTCGCGTCCGCAGGCTGTGGCGAATGAACCAGGCGCCGATGAGGAGTAGGCCGGCGCCGAACGCCTTGAGATAGATGTCATCCATCCTCGTAGCCTCGAGATTGATACGTTGCGAGCCGCCTACGCGTCCCACTCATCAAAGATCTGACCGTCGATCTCGTACTCGATGCGTTGAACGTCCGGGAACTCGAGCAGGGTCCGTTCCATGGGACTCTTGACCGCAATCTGCGCACACGCGGCGTTGTTCAGGTACTCGAGCGCGCCGCCGTCGAACCTGAGGATCGCGGTGCCGTTCTGGATAGAGACCCCGTTGAAGTAATCAAGGAGCGGCAGCGTCCCTGTGCTATGAAGGCCCGAGGAGGGAATCACGTCGCGGAGGACCTCGCGGATCGCGGCCTCCGGGAGCTGGTCGGCCGGCAGCGCCGGGATGGTCCGTACCTCCGAGGCGACCGCGGCGCAATCGCCGTCGATGATGCCCTGCTCGTCCGAGAGGAAGATGGTCAGCTCGATGACGGCGGGGCCGCCACCAGCCGTGTCCCTTGCGGCATCCGCCCGACAACCGAGGAGCCCACCAGGGCCCAGGCACAGGACGGCCAAGATTCGAACATTCATTCTCACCGCCTCCGTATTCCTTACTCTTTACTCCTTACTCCTCATTCTTCTTCCTCACCCCCACTGCGCCTCCCCTACTCGTAGCCACAATTCCTGCGGCGTCAAGCTGGGTTCGCGGCAGACCAGGACCGGGACGTCCTGCTCCTCGGGCACACCCCACGGGTTGGTGACGCGCGCCGCGACTACGAGGGACCGGCAGAAGCCCACATCGAGCTCCTCAGGCTCAATGCCGAGGAGAATGACCACGCGCCCCGATCGAGTTCCAGGGCCGAAATTGAAGAAGCTTCCTGCCAGGCTGATGACCGGTGGGAGGCCCAGACGACGGCCGTAGAGATCGAGTGCGCCTGCTTCGCCGTAGTTGCCCCCATACAAGACGGCATCCGCTTGCTCGGCGGGCGTCAGGGTGTGGAACACCCGAGCAACCGCATCCGCCTGCTCCTTCCAGCCGAGCATATCAGCGTAGTCCTGGGGGAGCGGGAGGATCTCTCCGGTGTTGGTGGTGACACCGGCGGTGATTCCGGTCGCTCTGGCATACCGCGCCATGGGTTCCGGTGGAACCACCGGTAGCCCGAACGGCAGCGTCGCGAGTCCGTACCCGACCATCAGAACGGCAATCATCCAGGCGAGTGTCGCCCGGACTCGCGGGCGCAACAGGCGATCGATCCACACCGCGCCCGCCGCGTAGAGCATCGGGTAGATCGGTCCCACGTAGTAAGATTTCCCTTTGGCGATGGCGAACAGCACGAAGGCCGTAAGGGTGACCCACCCCAGCAGCCGGTACCGGCCGAGAGCCGGCAGGACAAGTAAGGCGATCAGACCCGTGCCCGCGAGCAGGAACCCCGGCCCCCAGAGCGCCTGGCCCATGACGTAGTCGCCGAACGTGACGCGCGCCAACTGCACCTGGCGAAGCCCTTCCATTTGCTGGAGCACCGGGAACCCAAGGGCAATCTGCCCGATGACGGTAGGCATTCCAACCAAGAGTGCCACGCCGAGCGCTACCCAGGGCCAGGGTCCGAGGAATGCTCGACGCCGGCGGGTAAGCAGGAGACCGATCAACACGGCGAGCCCAAGAAACAGAATCGAGAACTTGCTCAGGAGCCCGAGCCCGCCCGCGGTCCCGAGCAGGAGCCACCACTTGGGATCATCGGTATGCTCCAACCGGACGAGCGCGTAGAAACCGAGCAGCCACCAGACCTGATCGAGCACCACCGGTTGGAACAGGTTGGCGCTTCGCAGAAACAGCGGGTTGAAGATGATCGCGATGGCCGTGAGCACGATCGCTAGCCGGGCGCCGCCGAGCTCTCTCGCAATGAGGAGGGCGAGGAGGACAACAACGCTTCCCGCGATGGCCGGCACCATGCGATACGCGAAGAGTGACGCTCCGGCAACCACGCGCACCGTCTCGGACAGGAGCGCGATCAGTGGTGGGAAGTCCATGTGGAACAGGCGGAGGTGAGTGCCCATCGCGAAGTAGAGCAGCTCGTCGCGGTGGAATTCGTACGGCGTGATCAGGTTCGTGACGACGTGGATGCCAAGCGCGACGCCAGCC
>JABDII010000309.1 GCA_013003805.1 Gemmatimonadales bacterium | reverse complement strand
TCCTGCATCTGCTCTGCCACTGGCAGTTTGGGGAGGGGGCGATGCGTCACGGAGTGGGCTCCGATCTCGAGCAAGGTTCCCTCCGCGAGCTGGATCAATTCGTCCGTGGTCAGGATCCGATGAGTGGGGCGAACGATCGACTCCGTCCCAGCCCAGGTGTGCAGGGCTTGGAGGAGAGCGTCGCGAGCATGCTCCCCCATCGGTTGAAGCAGCCGGAATAGCCGCCGAAACAGGCGATGACGGCCCGTCGGTTTCGTACGCTGCCGCCAATTCCAGGAACGAAAGCGGGCGTAGTCATCCTCACTGTATCGGGCCGCCCGGCCGAGCTTCCACTCGTGTGTCCTTCCATCGATGTCGAGCTGCAGCGTGCTGGGCAGGGTGCCCGGCTGGAGCAACACCCGTTCGAGCTCGTCCCACCAGAACTCTCGTCCCCGCCCAATGTAGCCCGTCGTCACGAACACGGTGGCAGGAATCTCGTACTGCTCCAACGCGGGCTTGGCCTCCCAGAGGTTATCCGCATACCCATCGTCGAATGTGAGCACCACTCCCCTCTCCGGGAGGCTCCCTTGGTCCAGGGTTTGCACCATGCTGCTCAATGCGTGCGGGGCAAAGCGGGACCGCAGGATGTTCAGGTGCTCGCGAAACGACTGGGGGTGGACCGCGATAGCGTGTGGATCACACTCCAGCTGCGCTATCCGGTGGTAGCGGAGCACGAGCACCCCGGGTTGCCGCCGGTATCTCAACCGCCGAAGCGCGGTTACCGCCTTGCCCGGCATTGCAGCCGACTCCAATTTCGCAACACTCCTCCATCCGATATCTTCCCTACGCTCCGGTTCTCTTTCGGAAAAGTCAATGGCCTGGTTCTCCTATCTCAAGCGCCGTGAAGCATTCTCGAATCGCGAGGGTGTGGCGGCGTACGACTTCTCCCTCCTGCGATCTCGCGCCGAGCAGGGCGTGAGCGCCATGGTGCGCGTGAGGAACGAAGCACAGAAGATATCGCACTGCCTCCGTTCTATTCTCCCGGTGTTCGACGAGATCATCCTGGTCGATAACGCGAGCGATGATGATACGATCGACATCGTCCGAGACGTGATACGACGAGAAGACTCGGCGGGAAAGATCAAGCTGTTTTCCTACCCCTATCGGTTGGCACGATTTGGACCTGAGCATGCCGCTACGCCGGACGACTCACTTCACAGCGCGGTGTATTATACCAACTGGACGCTGTCGCACTGCACTCGTCGGTATGTGTGCAAATGGGATGGCGACATGGTCCTCGTCCGCGAGAGGAGAGCGACGTTCCAAGAATTCCTCCACGGGATCCAGTTAGGTAGGCGCGCATGTTGGACCTTGTCGGGCCAGACCGTGTATCGCGACGAGCATGACGACTATTACCTTGCACGAGGTGAGGTCAACAAGGAAATTGAAGTCTTTCCCTACAGTCTCATGTGTCGGTTCAAGAAACGCCCCCACCTGGAGAGCCTGCAGCGCCCCGTGATCTTCCCCAAGAAGGACTTCACGCCCGTCTGTTTCTTCGAGTTGAAGTTTGTCGACGAAGACGAGTTCTCCCACTGGTCGGAGCGGGAGTGGCCGAGCGAACGCAAGCGACGCGAGTGGGCGAACTACCAGTTGGTACGGGACGGGCAGGTGAGCACCGAACGATTCCAGCGGCTCGGGCGGACGTTTCTGGACAATCAGGTCTTGTAGGCGGCGTCGAACGATCGGATATCGTCATGACACGTACCGCTCCACCCAAGCCCGCAGGCTCCAGCGCGGCCAAGCTCTGGCTCAAACGGTGGAAGCGACGGCTAGGATACTACGACGCACGCCGCCGGATCTGGAGAGGGTGGTTTCGCCGGTCGCTCCGTCCAACCGACGCGTTCCTGGTCGGACATCCCAAGTCCGGCAATACGTGGTTGGCCTATATGTTGGCGATCGCGCTATTTCGCGATCATACCGAAGACGTGACCCTCATGAACGTGCGGAAGTACGTCCCTTACGTTCACGGGAACGATCACCACATCGCGAAGCATCGCCGCCTGCCAGACCCCCGCATCTTCCGGAACGAGTACCCCAACTACCGGGACCTGTATCCCAAGATCATCTATCTGGTGAGAGACCCGCGGGCCGTGCTCCCGTCCTTGTGGCATATGTACCAGGTGATCTTCGACGACACCCACATGACCCTGGGATCGTTCTTGTCTCAATACATGACCATGAGTGGCTGCTTCACCGTGTGGAATCGGGACCTCATCCGCTGGGATCGTCAAGTCCGGGAAGCAATGACAGAAGCGGAACGCGATCCGCGCATCGTGATTGTGAGGTACGAGGCTCTCGTCCAGGATAGGCGAGCGGCCTTGGAGCGTCTCATGACGTTCCTCGACGTGACCCGTCATGCAGAGGATCTGGACCACGCAGGAGAGCGGGGGAGCTTTGACGCTATGCAACAGCTCGAGGAAGAGCATGGCGCGGAAGCGTACCGTGGCCGAGCGTTGGGGAAGGGTCGCTTCGTACGGGTTGGCGAGATCGATAGCTGGCGGCGAGAGGTTGATCCTACGCTGGTGTCACGGATCGAGCAGGAATTCGGTCCGGTCATGGAGTTGGCAGGATACCTCCCGAAGAAGCGGTAGACGCGATTGAGGATCTGGGGAGCATCAATGCCGAATCGCACGCTCTGGATCGGGGCCGGAGAACTCCGGTACCGACTGCCGAGTGCCATGGACCGGGCTAGCATAATCGCCGGCTGGGACGGGGGACCATGACTCGCAGACGGCTCCTGGCCGTGACCGGGGTAGCTCCGTGGCCGCTTCGCGGCGGGTTCTCCCTAAGGGCCGCGCATCTCCTCGAGCACCTCGCGACTGAGTGGGATGTCACCCTCATCGCGGCGTGCGCGCTGGATCGCGATGCCATTCCATGGACGGCCTCGGATCCCCACGAGGTCATCGCGGTCCCTCTCGCTGAGCGTTGGACTCCCGTCCCTCGCCGGCGAGCGGACATGAGACCCTTGATTCAGGCGGTTGACACGGTGCTCGCAAGCCAAAATCCAGCGGCGGCCCTCCTCTGGAATGGCGCCGAGTTCTTGGCGTTCAATCGCGACGGCTTCCCTCACGCCGTGGCTGACCGGATCGATTGTGGAACCCTCGAATGGCTTCGCGCGGTTCGGCACACGCCATGGTCGATCGGCCGGGCCCTGTGGTATGCCCGATATGAACGCCGAGTGGTCCGCTCGCTCGATGCCACCATCGTTGCAGGGCAACGCGACGCACGAGCCCTCGAGACGGTGTCGGGTACCAAGCGCGTGGTGCTCATCCCAAACGGAGTTCACCCCCAGCCATCGCCCAGATTCGACGCCGAAAGCTCTCGGCCCACGATTGCCTTCACCGGAACGCTCTCGTACTACGCCAACATCGATGCCGTCCGATATTTCGTCCGGCGTATGTGGCCCGCGATCCAGCGGGAGGTGGCCAATGCACGATTCCTCATCGTCGGGAGGAACCCGAGACGACGGATCCTCGCACTGCGGGGCCTTCCCGGAGTGGAAGTGCGTTCGGATGTAGCGGATATGGCGGCCGTCCTTCAGGAAGCGTGGCTCGCTATTGCACCCATGCGACGTGGCACCGGAGTCAAGAACAAAGTTCTGGAAGCGTGGGCGGCTGGCCGGCCCGTTGTGATGACTCCACTGGCCTCCAACGGGCTCCAGCTCGATGATCGGATGCGGGAACTCGTGGCCTCCAATGAGCGAGACTTCTGCGAGCACGTGGTTGGGTTACTCCGCGATACGGAACGGCGGCACGCCTATGGGAACGCTGCACATACGCTGGTTGCGCGGCGGCACAGCTGGCGAGAGAGCGGGCAGGCGGTCTCGAGGCTGCTGCAGGAGTAGGACGGAGTGGGGAGGGAGGCGTGAGTTAGTCGGCGAGGCAAGGTGCTGGCAGCAATCACCAGTTCATGCTCTTTTCGTACCCGAGCTTGATCAAGAGGTCACCGTAGCGCTGGCGGAATACCGTCTTCGGCTCTCCGGCCAGGTGATTCTTCCAGTCTCCTGCCACACCGCTCCGATAATGATTGATGTCTGTTCCGGGGTTTCTCGCCCGCCAATCCGCCTTCAGGGTCTCGAAGCTGTTCTGCTGAATGATGGTGTTCAGGTCGCTCTGCTCGACTAGGATCCCCAAAAAGGTGAAGATCGCTTCGAACTCCTTCTCTGGATCCGTGGTCAGTCGTTCAAAAGACGTCTCATAGAAACGCTCAGTGTCGTAGTCCCAAGCGGCCAACTCTCGCATGATTCTCTGGAAGAACCGTGATTCCTCCATGAGATAGGTCAACCCCCCGAGCAGATCCAACTTGGCCAGTTTCCGCCGATTGCGCCTGATCTCGGCGTGATTGACTCGGTGACTATCCCGATGTGAGAAATACATAGACACCAGGATATCACGCGGATCCCGAATGACGTGAAAGCCGCGCCCATCGACCGTATTGAGGTCCAGCATGCTACTCGAGTAATCTGTGAGCAGGAGGAAGTCGTTCGACCGTAGTGCCAATCGCCCCACCTTGCGATGCCGCGAATCGAAAGTGGCCGTGCGAAGCCCCTGGGCGGCGCACACGGCCCGCACAACCCGCGCCGTAAACAGCGTGGCGCACTTGTGGTAACTTACGTACAAGTACGTGTGGTGCCTCTTCGTTCTGAAGAAAGCAAAGGCCGGGGAGCTCCGCGCGGGTCTCGTGTTCATGAATCAGAGTCCATCGCGCGCTGCTCCAGGAGTATGCCGGGACACCCAAGGACTGTATGTCTCCGCGCACAGGACGGCAAGCGAGCTCTGCAACGGTCGTGTGTCAGATGTCCCCATCACGATCTCACGTGAGCAATGAAACCTGACGGTCTCGTTAACGATCTTCATCGCACCTCCCGCACCTTCGGGAGGCACGCGGCCGGTACCAAGGTCCGGCTCTTGGACGAGATTGCCGGTGTTCCACGCTGGCGTCGGCGCGAGCGCTCACTCCTCGGCGAGGTTCTTGAGTTCCTTAGCGCCTACCCAGACAACCCTGCCGTACGCCGTGGCGTCGAACGGCTCATCCCACACCTGCCTTTGACCGATGTCGTGTACGAATACTCCTACGGCGTGGTGCGCCGGTTGTTGGCAATCGCGCCGAATGCACAGGAGATCCACTGGGACGGACTCGATGACCATGAGACCTTGACCCGCACTCTCGGCCTGGTGGTGCACCCGGCGGAAGGCGATGGCCTGGCCGACGAGCGCATGGGGCTTGAGGACTGGTTCCAGCAGAGCCGGCCAGCCGGCGCCACCGACCTGGCGTTCCTCGTGGCGCTGCTGGAACGCTCCGGCCTGCCGGACCCGGTCAGGGTCCACCTGTTCGAGAGCTGCATCATTCCGATCAGATACCGCGGGCCCCGACCCGCCGAGCTGCGTCTCTCGACGCGGCGCATCGCGTACCAGCGAACCCCGATGGAGCGGGATCGATTTCCCCTCGAGCCGGTCATCCTAAGACCCATGGCGCCTGTCGGCCAACCGGGTCGCGTCCTGGTTGAACTGGCACTTCAGGCCCTGTGCGCGCGCAAACTCGAGATCTACCCGCTCATCTACGCCAATAGTACCGACGCAGCCATCGTCGATGGTGGGCGTGGGGTTCGGATTGCCCTGATTGGAGTGGACTCGGAGTGGAGAGGCCCGCTCGAATCGCTCTTCTGCTTCATGGTGTTCAAGAACGGCGTGCCAGTTGCGTACGGACCGGTGGGGGTCTTTGGTGGATCGTGTGAGTTGGGGATCAACCTGTTTCCGGAGTTCCGCGGCGGCGAAATCCGTTACTTCGCTGCCCAACTTATGCGAGTCCTACACCACCGACTCGGCGCCGACTATTTCTTCCTGACCCAATACGGGATGGGCCGCAAGAATCCGGCGGCTATCCGGAGCGGCGCCTTCTGGTTCTATCGAAAGTTGGGCTTTCGACCGACGAACCCTGAGGTCGAGGCGTTGGCGCGGGCGGAAGAAGCTCGCATGGCGGCCGACTCAGCCTACCGGTCTGATCCCGCGACTCTCCTCCGCCTGTCCCGGACCGAGGCATATCTGGATCTGTCTGGCGGCCGCCGCTGCCCGCTGGATGTCCGTGGAGTATCGGCCGCCGCGAGCCGCCTCCTCGCCGGCGCAGCTCGAGCGGACCGCAAGCGCATGATCTCCCGTCAAGCCACCCGCGTCGGCCGGATACTCGGCGTCGACCCCAAGGCGCGGGCCGTTCGGGCTCTCGCCCCCGTGCTCTGCCTAATTCCCGATCTTCCTGCATGGAGTGGCCGTGACCGGGCACGGCTGGCGCGCTTCCTCCGGGCAAAGGACGCGCCTTCCGAGCAAAGAGCAGCGCTGATCGCGTCCCGCCACCCCAAGCTCCTCGAGGCGCTTGCCAAGGTGACCACCGACTGACGATCAGGCGTCAGGCGAGCAGTTTCACGTCCCGTGCGGTGACGTTGACGGCTCGGGCGAAGCCGCCGACGTAACGCCCCTTCTCGAAGCGCAGATGGTAGAGGTTGAAATCACCAAGTTGAAAGGTCTGCTCGCTTGATGGGAAGCGTGCGATGTAGCTTCGTTGCCCTTCGCGGTAATCATCGGTCCCTCTCTCGAGCACCTCCACCGTACCCTCGAGTGTCACTCGGGGAACCTGCAGGGGATCGGCGTCCGGCCGGTCAGGCCGGTGTATGACCATGCTGAATCGAGCCCCTGGCTCGAGGCCGCGGGTGTGCCGTGCGAGTTTGGACGCGTGGACCAGCACCGCTCCGTGCTCCGGGACGAATGTGTATGGGAGAAGGCCGGCATAAGGTGCACCGTCGATCAGCACGGAGAGAGAGAGGAGACGTTGGCTGGAAAGGAGCTCTCGCAAATCTTGGAGTTGTTCCGACGTCATGTGTGCCATGCCTCACCGGCAGCGGTCCCACACGCGGCGACTCTGACATTCTGGGTCAAGCTGGCCCCTCGGCGGCCTGCCGTGCTTGAGACAGGTAAGCGGGTTCAAGATCCAGTAGCTTCGCGAGCTTGCGGATCAAATAGGCCTCGTGTTGCGCGATCTCTTGGTCGGCCAAGATCACACCCCACATCACTTCGGCGAGGACCATCCGTTGCCCCAGATCGTACTGATCCACGATGAGCTGAGTAAACTGAAAATGGTCGATGGATTGGGTGCGTTCGGCTTCGGCCAGCTCAACGAGTTTGCCGGCGGTGGCCTCGTCGAGCCCGAAATGCCGATCTAGGGCGCTCTCGATGTGGGCGCGCTCAGAGGCGCTGAACTCACCGTCCGCGTAGGCCAACTCGAGGAGAAGTGCGCAGGCCGCGAGTTGCACGTTGCGGGAGGCGGCTGGCGCCGGTGCATCTGGAGTCGGTGGGGTAGCACGCGCGATGTGTTGGGAGACGAAATTGCGTATCGCGTCAAGCACGAAACCGCCAGGAAAGAGCGTGAAGAAAGAGTGGAGATCCGGGCATGGCCGATCCGCGCCGGGAAGCGCGGGGTGCCAAGAGGTCTAGAACTCCCGACGCTTCATGTCTTTGAACAGCCGCTTGGTCTCGGCACTCTCCTCTTCCTCCGGCGATTGCTTGAGAGTGTCGTCGTACTGCGCAGACTGCTCGCGCGTGGGAGGCTTGATCTTGGCGGCGTTCTTCTTGGCCAGAGCTGCGATGCGCCGGTCATCCTGTTTGGTCATGCCTTCTCCTTCACACACAGGTCGCTTTAATCTATCGCTCGGACGCTCCCAGCGCCCGAGACACCCCTGAAT
>JABDII010000290.1 GCA_013003805.1 Gemmatimonadales bacterium | reverse complement strand
AACGACCCCGCGAGTCCAACCCCGATGGTCGCAGCAGTAAAGACAGCCGATCCCCACCCGAACACCGTGGTTCGTCGAGCACAGAAGCGGCCGATCCAGTCCACCAGCGCATTCCCGGCGATCATCGACAGCGAGATGAGGGCCGCGACCACGCCGGCGACCCATACGGCGTCACGACCCAACAGTTCGAGGAAGTACGGTTGCCACGCGTGCCAGGCCCAGTTGAGGAACCCGATCTGGAAGAACGAGACGAAGATGAGAAGGCGCACGGACGGGGCCTTCCACCCGTAGGCCAGGCTTGCACGTGCCACCTTCATCATCTCTCCATGGAGGTTGGCGAGCCGCACGGTACGTGGTTCGAAACCGAGGTCCTGCATCCCCTTGAGCGCGACCGCGAACACGAGGGCCAGCATGAACGCCCGTACCACATACGGGAGTGCCAGGTCGATCTGTCCGAGCATCCCGCCGGTGACGGTGCCGACTAGCATCGCCGCACCCGTGATCATGGAGCCGCGGGCGAATACCCGATCAAGGGTGCCTCGATACTCGACGGCCCGGAGGGCGTCGACCAGCCACGCCTCGACCGCGCCGGAATAGAACGTGAACCCGAGACCCATGACCACCGACACGATTGAGAAGGCCACCACTCCACGGCCCAGCTGCGCCATGGTGACATATGCGAGCGTGGTCACCCCAAGAATCGCGACACTCAAGAGAAACGAGACACGCCGGCCCCGCGTGTCGGCCAGGACACCGGTCGGGATCTCGAATACCACCATCCCGGCGGTAAACGCGGCGTTGGCGATGAAGACCTCGAGGATGTCGAGACCGGCATCCAACAGAAAGAGGGTATTGACGCCCCAGATCAGGGCGGCCGACAACGTATACAGACTGGCGAGGAGAAAATACCGACGGATGATGCTCTGGGAGTTTGCGCCCCCGCCCCCGCCCCGGGGCGTCACCCCCGTCGATCGAGTGGACACGCAACCACTACGGCAGAGCCGTTACCACGCGGGCGGGTGCGATCTCTCGCTGTTCTCGTCCCCGTCCGCTCCCCGGGTGCCAGACCAGCTCGCCGTCAATTCCCGCAGGCACCGGTATGCCGAGCCACGCCAGCATAGACGGGAACAGATCAGTACTCCGTAGGCGCTGGGCCGGCAGCGGATGACTCGACCAAAGGGGAATCTGCATGTGGGCCCTGTGCATGCTCCCGTGTCCCGCTTTGTGCTCTGGAATCTCGTAGCGGCGCCGGAAATCGAACCCTTCTCGTCCCACCACGATCAGGTCCCCGGTACGCTGGGATCGGAACTGATCGAGAATCTGCATCGGGGCATCGGGAAACCGGGCGTTCCAGGTTTGCTCCAGCCACTCACGGTGTGCGAGCGTTCGCGCGCCGCCGATGTCCAGGGGATCGCCGGTCATCGGCTGGTAGGATATCGCGTCACCCAGAGACCGGATCTCCGCCTCTCCCGACGATGACACCACGCGAACCCCGCCGTCCCCCGACTCCGCGGCCACGAAGGCGACGGCGGGTTCGGCCACCAGCGAATCGATGAGATCGTGGTCGCTCCCGAACGCGTCGGGTTGGCGGAGCCGCTCGAGGGGCCACCGACTCGCGCGAGGCTCGTTGGGTCGCGCGTACACCATGGCTGACCCGTTGCCGGCCACCATGACGGCCGCTCGTGGCGCCCGCTGCCACATGATGGGATGGGACAGCGTCGGAACGCCTCGATCGCGAAACCACTCCGGCAGGTCCAGGTGGGTGTGCACCTCGGTCGCCCCGTGATCGCTGACGACGACGATCAGGCTCTCCTCCAACTCGCCCCGTGCCGCGAGCCGGTCGCGGAGGCGCCCAACCACGCGATCCACCCGTTCGAGGGCCCGAAGCACCTTGGGGGCTTCGGGAGTGCTCTGATGGGTGTACCCGTCCACGGCTGGGAATTGCGCGAAGCAGAACTTCCACGGTTGGTCCACGGCCCGGAGCAGCTGCCGGGCCACCACATCATCCGACGGTTGATTCCAGTAGAGATAGTGTCCGATGGCCGCCCAGTACACGCGGGCCCGCCGGGTCGGATCGCGCTCCGGGGTGAGCCCCCGGGTGATCATGGTGAAGAACGCGATGCTCTCGGGCACCAACTCGAACACGCTACGCACCGTCGGGTCGATGTCGCCGTCAAGCATGCCGGCCTGGTACCCGCAGTAGCTCCGCACGGCGTCCCGGTTGCGCCACCACTTGCCGTCGTAGGCGGTGCGGTCGAGCCAGCGAATAGACGGGGTATTGCATCGGCCGGGACTGCAGCCGGTGAGAAAGGGCAAGTAGGACACGGTGGTGGTGGACGGGAACGACGTGACTGCCCGCGTGACACCGCCACCACTCCGGACCATGGCGGTGAGATGCGGCAGGCGCCCAGCCTCGAGCAGCCGTTCGGCCACGTCGGGCCGAAGACCGTCGACCAGGAGGAGGAAGCACCGCCTCAAGCGGCGGTCTCCGGAATCGCTTCCTCGTGTCCGGCCTGCCGGGCCGCCCGGAGCGCCAGCAGCAGCAGCAGCAGACTCCCCAGCACGATCCACACCCCAGGAATCGGGAAGGCCCACCCCACGGCCGCGAGTCCGGCATAGCGTACGCTCCGGCCGATGGCAACGGCCCCTTGGTATTTCCAGAGCGAGTACCGCGCGAGTGTGGCGACGACCCGCATGGGGTAGTGCGGGATGATGGGGAGAGCGCAGGTCGCGACCAGCGAGAAGAACGGCGCTTTCGAGTAGAGCGAGAGGGTCCAGCGTGTCGCCTTGTGTTCCCGGAACCGCTTCGCCCCGTCCCGCGCCAGGAGACGGCTCAACAACTCCATGTTCCAGACCTCGATGAGCATCGTCGCGAGCGTCCCGACCAGAACCACCACCCACAGGGGGTAGAACTCTCCCAAGTAGATCACGGCCCCGTCATACGGGATCATCGCAAGCGAGTTCCCTAAGAAGCTGAAGGGCACGAACCACCAAAGCTTGTGATGCAGCGGTATGGCATAGGTCGCGATGGCGCAGAGGCCGGTCACCCCGCCGAGGAGGAGCGGCAGGAGCCACGGCCCCCAGGCCGGCGGACGCGGCATGGGTGCGACGGGCTCCACCTCGAGGAGAGCGGCGGGAGCGGGGGCGGATGGAGAGACGGGTCGGGGAGCGGCCATGGAGTTCCTTTCGCCTACGATGGTTCGGTCTCGTGGGTGTCAAGAATGCTTCACTGCCGTCCCTCAGCCGTAACTCAAGCCCGGAGGGGCACCCATGGACGATGTCGTGCCACGGGGTCAGTCGATACCGATGTCTTCGTGCCAGAGATCTGGATGTAAGGCGATGAACTCCGTCATGAGACGGATGCAGGTGGGGTCCTGCACCACCGTGACCTCGACGCCGCGGGAGCGAAGGAGCTCTTCCTCACCCCTGAACGTCTGATTCTCGCCAATGACCACCCGGGGAATGCCATACAGAAGAATAGCACCACTGCACATCGCACAGGGAGAGAGGGTCGTATAGAGCGTGCTGGCGCGGTAGACGTTGGCCGCTTGCCGGCCGGCCCGCTCCAGGGCATCCATTTCCCCATGGAGCGTCACACTCCCGTGTTGGACGCGCCGGTTGTGGCCCCTTCCTATCAGGGCGCCGTCATGTGCCAGCACAGAGCCGATCGGAATCCCGCCTTCCGCGCGCCCCAGCTCGGCCTCTTCGATGGCAGCATTCAAGAACGTGTCCACCCACCCTCTCCAAGCCTGGAGTCCGCTTGCCACCCCGGCTGAACGGACTCATCTTGGCAGTATGCGATTCCCATCGCTGAAGCTACTCGTCTCCGCGGCTTCCGCTAGTTTCGTCCGGTTCCCGCTCGTACTCGTTGCCGCATGCACCGTTACCGTGACCGCGATGTTGGCCATCGAGGAGGTTGGCGAGGACACGGCGCCACGGCTCATCACGGCGGCCCTCCTCGGACTCCCACTCTTCACCGCGCTGGGGCTCTGGACCGAGCGAAGGACGTGGCAACTCACCACCCGGCTCGTGGTCAGTCTCATCGGCCTCGCCGCCTTGCTGTTCTTCTTCCTGCTGTGGCCGGGCTGGTCCGAAGTTGTCGCGTTCACCCGCTTCGCCCAATTCCTCGTGGCATTTCATTTGCTGGTGGCCTTCCTGCCCTATTTCGGGATCGAGGAGCAGAACGGCTTTTGGCAATACAACCGTTTCCTGTTCCTCCGGTTCCTCACAGCGGCGCTCTACTCGGCCGTGCTGTACGTCGGACTGACCATCGCACTCGTGGCGCTGGACCAGCTCCTGGGAATCGACATTCCGGACCAGAGCTACGGCCACCTTTTCTTCCTGATTGCCGGCATCGTTCATCCCTGGGTGTTCCTGAGCGGCGTGCCCAAGGACTTCTCGGCGCTGGACCGGCTCCAGGAATACCCGTTGGGCCTCAAGGTCATGGCCCAGTACATCCTGATGCCGATCGTGCTGATCTACCTGGTCATCCTCACCGTGTACATGGGGAAGATCATCATCACACAGGATTGGCCGAGTGGGTGGATCGGGTACTTGGTGTCCAGCGTGGCGACGGTCGGGATGCTCTCACTCCTCTTGCTCCACCCCATCCAGGAGCAAGAGGAGAACCTCTGGGTCCAGACCTACGGCCGGTGGTTCTACGTGGCGCTCTTCCCGTCAATCATCATGCTGCTGCTCGCTGTCGGGAAGCGGGTCGACCAATATGGATTCACCGAGCGGCGCTATTTCCTTGTGGTACTCGCCGCCTGGCTCTTCGGCATTGCCCTGTACTACACCATCCGACGCTCGAAGAACATCAAGGTCATTCCGGCTTCGCTGTTTGTGGTGGCCGTGCTCACCGCGTTCGGTCCATGGTCCGCCTACCGCGTCTCCCAGCGGAGCCAAACGGATCGGCTGGCCGGCCATCTCGGTCGAGCCGGCATGCTCCAGGACGGCATCCTGCGCCCGGCCACGGGTGAGGTGAGCTTCGAGGACCGCCGGGAGATAGGGGAGATCCTGACCTATCTCATCTGGACCCATGGAAGCCGCACCATCGCCCCGTGGTTCCAGGGAGAGCTTCCTGCTATCGACACGGCGGGTCTCGAGGCGGCGAAACGAGAGTCCCGCGCGATCGGGCGGACCCAGGTGATCATGAAGCACCTGAACGTGGCCTACGTCAGCCGAGCCGAGGCGCGCGAACCCACAAGCTTCCGTTACAGCACTCGGCGAGGCGTCGATCTGACCCCGATCACCGGATACGACTACATGTTCCGTCTCGCACGGTTCCCATCGGATTCCGTTCTCGTCGATGGTACGCCGCTACGCTTCACGATCGACAGTGCGGCGGCGGCACTCCGGATAACGGACCAAGGCGGGGAA
>JABDII010000286.1 GCA_013003805.1 Gemmatimonadales bacterium | reverse complement strand
GGGTACACCGGAGCGTCGTTTCAACGGTTCTTCGGCAGCGCTGTCGGGATGGGACTCGCCATCGTTGCCCTCAGTCTCTGGGCTATCCTCCCACTCGGGCTCGGGTATTGGCGGTTCCAACGCAAGGACTTTTGAGTTCCGTGCATTGACCCCCGCTGGGACGAGTCCTACCATCCCAAGACCGCCAGGGGCATCCTGGGTGAAGGCACCCGGGATTGAGAACGCACCCTTGGAACCTGATCCGGTTGATACCGGTGGAGGGAGCGCGGCGCCAGCAATGCATCTGTCGCCCGCCGCCCGCCGCCCTGACCGGGCGGCGTTTTTGTTCTCGAGGTCTCTTTGACTGAGGCGCAACACCATGGCGACCACCGCACTCCCCACGAACGCGCTCGAATCGGCATTTCCCAATTCGCGCAAGGTGCATGTCTTGGGGCCCAATGGCATGCGGGTGCCGATGCGCGAGATTTCCCTGTCCGGTGGGGAGCCGCCGCTCCGGGTCTACGATACGAGCGGCCCCCAGCAACAGGATGTGCACCAGGGGGTTCCGACTCCCCGCCTGGAGTGGATCCGGGAGCGTCAAGTCTCCGAGGTCGCCGAGCCGGCTTCGCCGCCGAACGGCATTCCGGCTGGACTGATCCGCCCCGTGCTCCGAGGCTCCGGTCCGTTGACCCAGCTCTCCTACGCCCGCCGCGGCGAGATCACGCCGGAAATGGAGTTCATCGCCGTGCGGGAGGGGCTCGCACCCGAGGTCGTGCGGTCGGAAGTGGCGAGCCGGCGAGCCATCATCCCGGCCAACATCAACCACCCCGAGCTCGAGCCGATGATTATCGGCCGGAACTTCCTGGTCAAGATCAACGCCAACATCGGGAACTCGGCGGTCTCCTCTTCGATCGAAGAGGAAGTCGAGAAGCTTCAGTGGGCCACCCTCTGGGGCGCGGACACGGTCATGGACCTCTCGACCGGAAAGCACATTCATGAGACTCGGCAATGGATCATCCGGAACTCCGCGGTTCCGATCGGCACCGTGCCCATTTATCAGGCGCTCGAGAAAGTGGATGGCGTGCCCGAGGAGCTGACGTGGGAGATCTACCGCGACACGCTCATCGAGCAGGCCGAACAAGGAGTGGACTACTTCACGGTCCACGCCGGTGTCTTGCTCCGCTACATCCCGCTCACGGCAGAACGGCTGACGGGCATCGTCTCCCGTGGCGGAGCGATCCTCGCCAAATGGTGCCTAGCCCACCATCGGGAAAACTTCCTGTACTCGCACTTTCGTGAGATCTGTGAGATCATGGCGGCGTACGATGTGAGCTTCTCCTTGGGCGACGGTCTCCGACCCGGAAGTGTTGCGGACGCCAACGACGCGGCCCAGTTTGCCGAGCTCGAGACCCAGGGAGAGTTGAATCGCGTTGCCTGGGAGTACGACGTGCAGGTGATGAACGAGGGGCCGGGGCACATTCCCATGCATCTCATCAAGGAGAACATGGACAAGCAGCTTGCATGGTGTGATGAGGCGCCGTTCTATACCCTGGGACCGCTTACGACCGACATCGCCCCTGGGTACGACCATATCACCAGTGCAATTGGCGCCGCCATGATCGGCTGGTACGGCACCGCCATGCTGTGTTACGTGACGCCGAAGGAACACTTAGGCCTGCCCAACCGGGACGACGTCAAGGCGGGGGTCATCGCCTACAAGATCGCGGCCCATGCGGCAGACCTGGGGAAGGGCCACCCCCGAGCGCGGGAGTGGGACGATGCGCTTTCGAAGGCCCGCTTCGAATTCCGGTGGGACGACCAGTTTAACCTGTCACTCGATCCGGTGACGGCCCGCGCCTACCACGACGAGACCCTCCCCGCCGAGGGTGCCAAGGTGGCGCACTTCTGCTCCATGTGTGGACCCAAGTTCTGTTCGATGAAGATCACGGATGACATCCGCCAGTTTGCGGCCGAGCATGGGGTGGGCGTCGAAGAGGCGGCCGAACTGGGAATGGAAGAGAAGAAGGAAGAGTTTCGGGCGCGGGGAAGCGAGCTCTACGTCAAACCCTGACCGGCGCTCACGTGTCCGGATGTGATCTCATCGCCGATCCGGCCCAACCGGATCAGGGGTGGGCTAATGTCCCGCGGCGGCGCGCATAGCCCAGCGCCTTGAGGAACACCGGGATCGCCAGCGCGAACAACACTGCCGTGATCCCAATCAAGATCATGACGTCATCCCCGACCTGCCGAAGCGACCACCCCTCGAGCAACGTGCGCCGAATGGCGCGGAGCCCGTAGGTGAGCGGCACGATGCGGGACACCTGCTCCAGCCAGGACGGGATGACGTGCGTCGGATAGTACACGCCGCCCAGGAGCGCCGACGCGGCAAAAACCACCTTGGGGAACGGACCCGTCGTCCTGAATGCCATGACCAGGGCTGCTGCCATCAGACCAAGAGGCACGTAGGCCAACACCGTAAGGGCGAGGATGACGAGTGCTGCGGGCATGCCGACCAGGCCAAAACTCGCCCCGAGAATTGCCCCGGCCGCGAGCAAGACAACGGACCGCATGGTGGTCCATGCGAGATCGTACGAAGCGAAGCCCGCCAGGATGGAAGACAAGGACGCCGGTGCCACGAGAAAGGCCTCGATCGTGCCCGAACTGATGCTCCTCGCCAACGTGTTCGGAATGCTGTTCACCGCGACGCCCAGGTAGCTGTACGCAACGATTCCGACCAACACGAACCCGAAGTACTGGCCGCCCTCGGTGCGAAT
>JABDII010000252.1 GCA_013003805.1 Gemmatimonadales bacterium | reverse complement strand
ATCGCCGCCACGCTGGGGCTCGCCAAGGGGGCGATCGGAACGACACTCGCGCGGGCACGCCGTCGATTGGTCGAGGCGTATCACGCCGAAGAACGGAAGAACAATGTCGCACCCTGAAGAAGGAATGCTGCACGCGCTGCTCGACGGGGAATTGACGCCCGACGAGGTGCGCACCATCGAAGCCCACGTGGCTGCGTGCGCCGCCTGCACCGCGCGGCTCGCGGAGGCGCGGGCCATCTTCGACGAGTCGAACCTGCTGGTGGACCGGCTGGAGATGCCCGAACCGAAACCAGCCGACTCCATTAGGCCGGCTGTCATACCGCTTGCCCCCACCAAGCGACGGATAGCCCCGCAGCGGCTCCGCACCCTGGCATGGGCCGCCACCATTCTGATCGCCACCGGTGTCGGATATGCGGTCGGCGATTGGCGTCATCGTATTCCCGGGCAGGAGGCGGAGTCGTTCTCGTTCGAGGATCAGGTTGCCCCGATGCCCGAGGCGTCCGCCGAAGGCGCGTCCCGCGTGGCTCCATCTTCCGACCTGGAACGCGCCGAGCCGGTGGCGGTGGAAGGCGCCGTGGAAACGGAGACCGCCCCGAGCGTTGCGAAGCAGCTGCGCGTTGGCGGCGAGGCGGGCCCGGCCGAGCAGCCAGCCGGTCGCGCTAATGAAGCGCAAGCCGTCCCGGCGGCACCCGCCGCCGCTCCAGTCGATGCGGTTCAACTCGAGGAACGCGGGGCGGGAGTGCCGTCTCGGGCTGCCGTGGTCGGCGGCGCAGAGGCAGAAGCTCGCGCCAGGCGAGACCAATTGGCTCAAGAGGCCGCCGAGGACGTACCAGCGAAGGACAAGGATGTCTTTGCAGAGAACCGCCCCGCCCCCCCGGTCGTTGGCGCATTGAGGGCGGGCGATTCCGTCGCCCGCGAGCAAGTGGTCACGGGCGCGTTTGCGGATCGCCGGCACGAGGCTGAGGTCGACAACGCAAAGGCCGCGCCGGCCGACACACTCAGGGCCCAGCAGGCCGAGGGATTCAGGGCGCGGGTGACCCCTGCGCGAACCGCGACACTCGAAGAGGCAGTCCAGGTCCTGAACGGCGCCATTCGACTCGTTGAGGGTGCGTCGCTCAGTCGCGTGGAGATTGCCGCTCCCCCGAACGTGCCGTGGGCCGCGGTCGAGAGTTCGCTCGTGCGTGTGGTGTATCAACTGGATGGGGCGGAAGTGGTACTCGGTCAGGTCCGGGTAAACCCCACGCTGAACCGGGCCGTGGCTCGCGCCGCCCGGCGAGGAGTTGACGCGCCGGCTGATGCGCCAACTGAAGTGATACCGGTACCCCAGCTGGCTGCTGGGGACACTCTCTTCGCCCGCGAACCCGGCGGCGGGCATCGCGTCTGGTGGCTCGACGGCCCGAGCCGGCTCCTCTCACTCTCCGGCTCGTTGGGCCAGGACGCGCTCTGGCGGATTGTGCGCCGGATCCGGTAGTCTCTCTTTGGGAGTCCTCGTCGGCAGACCTCTCACGTACTATCTTCATTCCAGCCCCAGGCGCCTCGCCCGCCCTGAGCACTCCTGCGTCCCACACGATACTTCTGAGCCGGGAGCGATGGACCACATCAACGAAGAGATGATCAAGAGCCTGCTGGAGAACCGGATGAGCCGGGTCGCCCAGGCGCAGGTGCGGCATCACATCCGCACCTGCTTTCGCTGTGAGGAGAAACTCAAGGAGTGGCGGGCGTCGTTCGATGCGTTGAGCGGGGAGGAGTCACCCAAGGCCAAGAAGGAACCCTACCCGAGCCCCATAGGGTCCGAGCCGACCATTCTCGTTCCGGCGCAACCGATCATGCTGTCGCGACATTCGAGACGCGTGATGAAATCGGTACTCGCGGTTGCGTTAGTGGTGGCCATCGCGTTGGTCGTCGACAGCTTCCGCCAAGGACGGCAGCCAGATGGCGCGGAGGGAGCAACCACGCCGGGCCTCATCGCGGCGAGCGAAGCAGCCCTCCAGGAAGGGGTGGGACCGGAGGACGGCGCAGTGACCGATTCGGTCGCTCCGGACTCGTCGGTTGCGAGTGTGGATCGTAGAGTAGCGACGGCGGGATCGGAACCTCAGGCCGAGAGCGCTACCGTTCCCGCACCGACGGAAGGGGTCCCTACCCCTGCTCCTGGAGCTCGCCGCCCATTGGTGCCCGCACCCGGGTTCAGTGTGATTACGGTTCGCGAGGCCATAGAACAGAAGGGCGGACCGCTCCAGCTCATTCGCGGGCTCCTGCCGGACCACATCGAGGTGGCTGACGCGAGCGCGGTGCCTGGCGCCCTACCCGGGAGCGAGGTGTTTCGGGTTGTCTATGGCGAGCCGAACGGGCGCGTGTTGCTGCTGGACCAGCAGAGAATTCCGCCGGCGTACCGGGCAGGATTGGCCGCCGATACGCTCATCGATTCGGAGCCGGGCGGGAACTCCATCGCGGTCTGGGTGATCGGCGATACCCGTCTCACGCTTTCCGGACGGATGGACCCCGAGACCCTCCTGGTATTCGTCCGCCGGGTGGATTAGGCCGATTTTAGGGCCCATTCCCCCCACTAACTCAGACCATGAAGGGGCCGTGAGCTAGATCACGGCCCCTTTTCCGTGTCCCCCACATCCTTGATCCATGGAAAATCCGTTCGGCACAGCCGGTGAGGGCGGAGGCAGGGACGGGCACGTGGACCATCTGGAACTGGCCGCGGCTGTCGCTGGGCGATTGGATCGAGAAACTGGTCTCCGCCTCTCGCAACATCTCCGGGCTTGCGACGCGTGTGCCGCCGAGGCCTACGCCTGGGGAATTCGCCTGGATGACGAGGGCAACCTGAAGAAGCGGAATCCGATGGCTGACGCGGAGGGACCCGGGGGGGGGCGGGTCCTGCTGCCCGTGGGGCACTCGGGGTACGACATGCCCCGGCCCAAGCCGCGGCGCTATCCCGTTGTCTGGGTAGCCGGCGCGCTCGGTTTCATCGCCGTGGGATCGGCGTTGCTGCTCCTACCGCGCGCGGAGCCGGCCATCGCCGCCGCCGCCCAAAGCCCTCCGATTGCCAGCACCGAGACCGAGAACGTGATGGCAGGCATGGCTCCTCCCTCCGCGGAGAGTGAGCCCTTGGTGCCTTCCCAGGAAGCATCTTCGATCCCCACATC